>JBIJDE010000154.1:0-9760 GCA_044344305.1 Armatimonadota bacterium | reverse complement strand
GCCGGCCCGGCTATCGTAAATTTCAACAGGCGGGCCGCCTGTGGTACGTTTATTGAAAATATCTTCTCCCATCGCGAGAACTGTTAAATCGTAACATAGCCGGCCCGGCTATCGTAATTTTCAACAGGCGGGCCGCCTGTTGTACGTTATGACTGAAATAATCTCATGAAAATGATGATTGGGAAACTGTATATTTTATTACAGGACTTTCGCTTAAGGTCACTTCGACAAGCTCAGTGACCGGTCGCTGAGCCTGTCGAAGCGACCTTTTTTAAGCAGATTTGCCTTGTAAAGCGAAAGTCCTGGTTACATATACTTTGACAAATATGAGAACTTAACTAAAGTGGATATCACCCACAATCTAATATGGCTTTAATAGTATAAGCCTCATAGATATCCTCTGTGTAACTCTGCGTTAAACTCTGCGTTCTCTGTGGTAAAATAAATACTATCATCAATATGTTACCCTCTAACTTAACCACAGAGCTACACAGAGTTTAGCGCAGAGTTACACAGAGTTAATCTTATATTAATTTTCAAAAAATTGTTTTATATCAACGTTCTTTGATCTTAAGGTACTAATGTGAAAACATTGTCTTCAGCCACCCAAGATGTGGACTGAGCGGGGCGGTGTCGAAAGCACTGGCAAAGAGATACTGTGAATGGTGCATGATTTCCCCGGTTGGTCCTAAGAGCTGCAATCCGGCCCTCACCCAGGCACCGGCCGGAAGACGAAGGCGCGGGAGAGTGGTGAGGCGAAGGCTTTCATAGTCACCACAAGCTATTTGACCATTGAGTTGCATCGGTTCGCGACCACTGATCTCCAGATCAACTCTGTAATGACCCTGGAATGGCGTTCCGTTGTCGTTACTAATCCATAGCTCCGGCTTGAATACGCTGTCGACAACGTGGCGATAGCGAAGACTGAGTATGATAGGCGCAAAAGCATTACCGAGTGCAGCCAGTGCCGGACGTGTCTTACCGAAATAGTCTACCAACTGGTTACCGGCCAGATTGGGCCAGGGTTCGTTTGCTCCCCACCAGATTAAGCCACAGGTATGGGGCATCTTGCGACGGAGTTCGGTAGCCATGTAGCGGGCACCCTCGGCCTGAAGCCACTGACTGGCAATAATCAAGTCGTCCAACGTATCGAATGTGCCGAATAACTCTTCCAACGAGGCGAGATCAAGCCAGAGATTTACCTTACGGTCGGGGAAAAGATCACGCGGGATTGGCCAGCAAGCATCGAAAGCCTTATGGTGAATCCAATCCGAATTGTTAGGATCAGGCAATTCTGGAGTATTTGTTGCCAGTACATACTCAATCACCTCTCGGGAGGCAATTCCTTCCACCGATGACTCGGAGTAGAAGTGCCGATTAGTGGCGTTCCAGAAGTCATAAAGGTTTTTAAAATCGCGCATGCGATGATCACCAATGCGGGGATTGAAGTTCCAGATGCCGTGACACTCGCCTTCTCCCTCCATGCCGGAGGTGGGTTGGAAGGGACGAGTACCATCGAGCTTGTCAAACAACCCGCCAATAGCGAGTAATCCAAGATTGCGGTAAGGATCGATGCCGCCGGCCATCTCCTCCTCGTTCCAGAAAGTCATATTAAAACCCGCTCGTGTTGCATCCATAGTGGGCGTACCGCTTTCCAAATCGTCCCAGTAATGAAAATGCTCGTTACCGCCAGTCCAGAGGACAATACAGGGGTGGGGATTGAGGCGAGGGACAAAATCTTCCATTTCCTGTTTGACCACCCTCAGGAAAGCGTCACTCTCCGATACTGCCTCGCAAGCCAGGGGGAACTCTTGCATGACCATAAGACCAATTCGGTCGCAAGTGTCATAAAAGGCATCCTTCTCAATTAGGCCGCCCCCCCAAACCCGAATGATATTAAAATTTGCCGCGGCATACGGGGTAAGCTGAGTTTCATAACGTTCCCGGGTCATGGTCGCAAAGCAGCAGTCACCGGGTACCCAGTTGGCACCGCGCAGATATACACACCGGCCATTGATGAGAAGCTGATGAGGGGTGTCACCGGGGCTTTGATCACGGGCCGGTTCCTTGCGAATATCGCGCAGACCGGTGAAAATCGTAGTCTCTGCCAGCGGTCGACCCTCCACAGCCACAGAGACTGCCAATTCCACCATGTCGGGACGTCCCAAGCCGTTCGGCCACCAGATGGTCGGATTTGTCAGAGTAAGAGGCAAGATAAACTTGCTATCGTCCACCACGCGAAAGATGCGTTCGACACCATCTAATCGGATTGTAATAGCGGCGGCTGAAATCGACTCACTCAGATGGATATGGACCAAACATTCAGCCCGACTGACATTTGTGAGATGAGTCTCCACCCAAACCCGACAGACATTGAGCCGTCGACGAATTACCAGTTCAACATCGTCCCAGATGCCGATGGTAATGAGAGTCGGGGCCCAATCCCAACCCTTGCTGAAGCGAGCTTTGAGGGTAGAATTTTGAGGAATAGTCGCACCATTGTGGCCGGCAACGCGATTGGTAACTATGACAGGAGGAAATATCCAAACCTCCACCAGATGGCGGCCGGGAGTGAGTGCCACCTCGGTATGGGAGAACATGCCATCCTTGCGGACCCGCTCCTCGCCATCCACGTCGATGCGGAAGCTGTAGTCGATTCCTTTAAAACGGAGAATCGTTTCAGAGTCGGCATCGGTGTCAGGTACGTCGATAACGCGGCGATAGACCCAGCTTCTACTGGCCATCCAAGCCACACACTCGGTGTTTCGCATCTTATACAATTCACCCAAAGGCAATCCGTGGGAAGAGGTTTGCACGTGATTGGGAAGATTGACATCGACCCATTCACCCGCCCCCGCCGGCGCATCATCGTCAGCGCAACGTAGGCTCCAACCATCATTCACTAAAGTCGTTACAGTCATTTTATAGCTTCCCTTGATTTAATATCAGTTCATCAATCCAAACCGGGATGCATATTGCCACCTGTGAGGTGAACATCTGCCGGTGTGGGTTGGTAATTCATATCTGTGTAGGAGTATCGTCAAATATAAAGGAGATATTCACCTTCTAGCGGTAAATATCAATATTTTTCTCAGTATTTTTTATTAAACTTTTCGATAGCATGATTATACTTTTATTCTGCTATTCATATCAAGAAACATCCATATCAAAATTAAAAACCGGCGGCAGATGCCAGCGGTTTAAAAAATGAGTGACTCGCCAAGACATACTTGTTCATGGAGAGAGAGAACTCACTCTTTTTTCAAAAACGTAAAAATACAATTTTTTGCTGATTTTTCTATTTAACAGGTAGACAGAATTTACGACACTTTCTTCTTGGCAATAACTTCTTGTTGCAACGCCAGTAATGCGCGCGTTCACTCTTCCTAATATGCTAACTGTTCTTCACGAGTCATACCGGCCAAACGGGCTTGTACTACCTCTGCCCCTTTGTGCTTCATTTCAACACAATCAAATTTCTTCTTCATAATGTATAACCTCCAATGGCGAGTAAATCGCCAGCCGTCTATAACCTTGAATTATGCGCTAAACACATAAAAGAGCGCATAAGTTCGTAAATAGCACATTTTCTTTCGCCTTTTTGAATAAATTAATGTTAGATAAATGGGATAAATAGATGATTGTCCCTATTTACATGTCCGGCAAAACAAAATCTGCATATCAACAATTATTAAGGAATATTTTTTATCAATCATTATTTGCTCCATTAAACCATATCAAGGTAATAACAAAACATCTCACGTGCCCAGCAGAATAGTAGAAATATAGAGATATTGTTACCTCTATTCTGTCAAAATAAAAAAGTATTGACGAAGAAGGAAAAAACTGTATGATTATACAACAAACAGGCAAACTGTCGCATCAACATAATTGGAGGAAATCTGATGAATCGGATTAAGTTGTGTTTTGTACTCTTCTTTGCATTTCTGTTAACCTGCATGCCAGTGTTATGTGCAACGACTTTTTTTGTGCGTTCGCAAGGAGATGACCGGGCAAACGGAACGACATACCAGACAGCGTTTCGTACTATACTGCGGGCAGCACGAATGGTAAACAATGGCGACAACATTATCATCGGACCCGGCACATACAAGGAGTCAATCCTTATAGCTGAACGGTTCGGAATGAAAGATATCCCGTTGACTATTATCGGCGATGAAAGTGGAAAACGTACCGGTGATCCGGCTGGACTTGTAGTCATAGAATCTGCCATCCCGGGGACAGCGGCATTGCGAATTCATCGTTCACAGGATTTGATGATTTCCGGCATTACTTTCCGTGGTGTTGGCGAGGGAATCAGTCTTGAGAAAGTACGACGCGGAATAATTGAACGCTGCACTTTTGACCAGTTAACTAAAGGTGTAACTATTTCGGAATGTGAAGATGTCCGGTTAGAAAGTTCTGTCATAACGCGTTGCATTATGGGCGTTTTAGTCAAGAATGCAACCCGCACACGCCTTGCACACATTACATTATCTTCCTGTAATGCTGCCGGAATCATGATTTCCAGCAGTGCCGTCGGTGAAATCCGCAACAGTCTGATTCTCGACAATGCCACCGGCATGGTAGCCGATGTCGCCTCCGCACCATCATGGAGCAGTGATTACAATACTATTAACGGCACTGTGGGAAGCTGGGGATTGGTTGGATTATGCCGTATCCCTTATGAGTGGTTTGCCGCCTCCGGGCAAGAACGGCATAGCAATTACGTGATGCCGGCATTTATAGACCCTGCAAAATATGACCTGCATATTGAACCCACCGTAAGCTGGGGCGGCGGATTGGCGGGGATGTATGTTGGCACTTCATTGGAACCACCAGTGAAAAATGACAGGGATGGAAAGCCTTTTACCATAAGAAACAATAATGTTGGCACTGGCGCATATAATTATCCAGACCCAAAACCAGGAGTGGGATGGAAGAAATTAAATACCACACTGCCAGCAACCGGTGTGCGCCAAAGCGCAGCAATTTACGCAAAGGATGGAACCTTGCTGCGCACGCTGCTGGCAGACACATCCGGTATCCGTGAGTTATGGTGGGATGGGCTGGATGATACCGGCACACCGGTGCCAGCCGGTTACTTCGAGGTTCGTGCCATAACCCATGATATTCAAATATTGGATGATGGATCGCTGGGTGACAACGGAAACCCGATGGGCACATTTAATTGTGATAACGCAGAGCGGGTAGTTACTTATAAAGACGGTTCCTTCGTGATATCAACTGCGTATGATGAAGCAGGCGTACCATTGCGTTTTTATTCAGCAAGCGGACAACCAGTCAGCGGTTCCGCGCTGACAGATAAGGAATTATGGGCTATAGCTTACGAGGGCACCGGCAAAAATATTATAGCCGGTTTCAAACGCGAGTTGCAGCGCATCGCAGCACCGGGTGAACGGTTGAAAATGCCAAACGGAATGTTATCTTATCCAATAACAACCAACGATGAACTATTGGCAAAAACAGCCGACGGCAAACGCGATATTCCATTTGGCGGAATTGTTGTTATTGGTGAACGTATTTTAGTTACAGTTCCCCTTGCTGGCGGTAGCGTCGTACGTTCATTTGAGATGATGACAGGAAAGAAAATTGCTGACTGGGCAGTACAGGAAGCAGGTGATATTGACGCGGACAGTGACGGCAACGTATGGGTATTATGCGGTGAAGAAGTCGTATGTCTGAACCCGCAGGGACAGATTACAAAACGTTATGCAGCAGGACAGCCAGGCTCAAAGATTGCTGTCGGAGCAGGCCAGATTGCCGTTATCAGCAATCAAAAGGGAAAGATCGTATTTATCAATCTGGCTGACGGCAAGATACAGCGAACGCTGGGTAAAGAACGCGCCATGGACAAATGGCTTCCAGTAAGTGGAGACTTATATAAAAATCTTCGCGACGGTGCTTTTATGGATGATGGTCAATTCATTATCTGCGAAGCTGGCCGTGTGCGTGTATTTCAGCCGGAAACAGGAAAAGAAACGTTGACTATCCTGAGCAACTTCATGGACGCCGCAGTACCACACCCAAAAAATCCTGAAATCATCTACTGTCATGGAGCCAGTATTTTCCGCTTGGACCATGCCGCAAACGCATGGAGCTATATTAAAGAGCCGCCTGGCACAGTAGCTGAAAATTTGTCTCTGGGCCAATGCATTACCAGTGGGACAGTGGATGGTCGGCAATATTTGATAGTAACCGGAAATGATGCATATAAAATAACTGACGAAGAGAAAAAAGCAAACAGCTATAACCCGCGGCGTTACGTATTTATTGACATCACCGATCCGCTAAATCCACGCTATGCTGGTGCGTTAAAGACATTCTATGGATTCGTTTATACAGATTTGCGCTTCGATAAAGATGGCAACCTCTGCTACCCAGAGAATAGTAAAATGCGAATAGTTGTACTGCCGTACCTTGGCCGTGACGAAAATGGCTATCTGCGATATCCAGAAATTAACTTGTTTGGGAAAACTGCAAATCCACGGCAATTACGCGGCATTGCCGAAAAAGACGTAACACCGCGAGGAATGTTCCATAAGGGTGGCTTGACAATAGATTTACGCAACAATGACAGCTACCTGATGGCTTGTACGCCATTAAACAATAAAATGGTGCCAGCGTGGGGTGCCAGCGGTACCGGGGTAGGTAAAATGGATGCAGAAGGCAGACCACTCTGGTATACACCAAGTTCTGGCGGCAATTACACCTCCATATCTTCAGTATGTGATAATAAAGAAATTTGGGTTATGGCGGCAAAAGACTTCGGCGGACAGGTTGATTTATTCAGCAGTGATGGTCTGCGACTGGGAACCAGCAACTGGAACTGGATGAGCAACTGGACCTGTGGTTTTGTAGATCTGCGCGAAGGATTGCAGGGATATCTTCGGCCGGACGGCAAGCCAGGTGCGCATGTAGAAGATGACAATGTCGGCCGATTTAACCGTATCCGGGTAGACGGAACAGATACACTATTGCGCACCCTATATCCTTTTGCCTGGACAGCAGGTGCCACAAAAAGCAATACTGCGCCAAGTCCGCATGAAGTGGCAGGCAACACCCTGCACAACATGATTACTGTGCCAAAAGTAACAGAACTTCCTATAGATGGCGACTGGACTAAATGGACTGCTGCAAAAATACATCCCCAGATACTCAGTCTTCCTATTCAAGGCTGGGGACGCACTTTCCCGCAAAATGCGCTGCAAACTTTCGAGGCAGGAACTTCAATAGGCGCAATAGCGCACGACGGAAAAAATATATACACCTACATACTGACTACAGACAACACGCCTAATTTTCATGCCCCTGGCGATGGTAGAATAATGTGGGAATTTGACAGTATTGAATTATGGATTGAAGAAGAGCAGATAGGACTGGGTTTTAACAATGAAGGGAAACCTAAACTATTCAAATATCGTTACCACAATCGCGATGGTAAAGAGTGGTCTGCCAATTATCTGCTGCCCGATGCAAATATCTGGGGTGTAAAACTGGATAATATAGCAACGCATCCGTTGGGACAACTGCTGGGTGGCGCACTGGGCACATCAATGGATGGAAAAGCAGGTTACGCAATAATGGCGAAAATACCCATGGAAGAGGTAAAACTGGTCGGCGGTATTTCCGGCAGGAAAGGCGGCGAAATATTGCCAATGACCGGTAAAGCCGGTGAAACATTCCGCATCGGAATAGCTTTCGACGGAGTAACCGCCTGGGGTCGCGAGCAAGACTTTAAAGTTTATTGGCCAATAGGACTAATGTATAGCGATCCAACGACCAATGTGCCATTTATACTTGGTGAATAATAATTTCTAATGCGGTATTGCATGTCATCTTGATATTTTTACGGATGTCGTTTCAAATATTCCGTAAAAATATCAAGATGATTTCACTTTAACTCTTTACTTATCTCAAAATGCGGAATGCCGACTTCTATAAACCGTTCACATAGCACCTGATAATCAAGTTTACTATAAAACTGCAACGCTGATTCCCGCGCGTGTGCTGTCATTGTTGTATAGGCATTCGTTGCAGATTATCCTTTCATTTAATAGCACTTACAAGCCAACAGTCTATAACTTTAATTATGCGCTAAACGCATAAATTGGAGCATAAGTTCGTAAATAGCACCTTTTTGAATAATTTTCATGTTAGATAAATAGGTGGCTGTCACAATTTACATATGACATTACCCATATTCATTCCATCATCACTTGCATGCCGTTGGGCAATTCGCGCCAAGAGTTCGCTATCTATACGTGTGGTATATTTTTAATTTCAAGCGGATGTAATGCAAGTAATGGTCATGAAGAGTTCCATTGTGGCAGGTCAGTACAGGGTCAGTCCAGATTGGGTGATTTTCGTGATAATTCTTTACATTTCCCCGCGACGGCCAGCGTGTGTGACCCATTAAATAAGTCACCTTATTATCTATCCCATTCAGCCAATCAGTAAAATCTCATCTCCTGAAAAATAGGTAGCAGCATAAAGATTATCGTACACTCGATATTAGACTTATTTCCGGATAAGTCTAATAATTTATTTATTTCAGGCTTTAAAGAATCTAATCATCTGGTGCCTTCATAAATATTTTTCTCATTACCTATTGACAGCCTGTCAGATAAAAAGTAAAATC
Organism: Armatimonadota bacterium; assembly: GCA_044344305.1. Taxonomy (GTDB): domain Bacteria; phylum Armatimonadota; class Hebobacteria; order CAIYQO01; family CAIYQO01; genus JBAXQQ01. The sequence goes on along the minus strand of JBIJDE010000154.1, from coordinate 1,098 downwards.
AAACTGTTTTGAAACAGTTTGATAATATTACAGAAATTTCACCAAAAGCATGGTCAAAGCAGCAACCATTAAGCGAAGCGTTGCTGACATTGGCGCGTGAATTAGGCCCGGAGCAACGTTTGCCAACTGTACGCCAATTATGCGCCAGCTTCAACGTCAGCACTTCCACACTTGATATCGCATTGCGCGAGTTGGAAACGAGAGGAATGTTGGTGCGCGAACATGGACGCGGTATATATACCTCCTCTACAATCAGGCAATGGACAATAGGCGTGGTCTTTGGTGCCGATATATTTCAACCTGGTTTCTCTCCTTTCTGGAGTTTACTGTTGCAGGCAATACGCGCACAGGCAGAAGAAAATGAATTACGGCTATTTGCTTACCTTAATATATCACAAGGCCACAGCGGTTTCGGTGACCATACTCAACTAATGGATGATCTGGCGGCAGGACGATTAGACGGCATCTATTTGTTAGCACCAAGGTATGATGATGACGAGATTAGTTATTTGCGTGAAAGCGGAATACCGCTGGTTATACATGGTGGAAAAGGACATGACTGGCATGTGAAGCTGGATATCATCGAAAGCGTACACTTAGCAGTTAAAGTACTGACAAAACGCAAATGTAAAAAGATTGCTGTGCTGGGACATAATGTTCGTGAATGCCTCCCGCTTTTTGAAAATTTATTGAACAAAACCGGTCGGACAGAGATTATCGACTGGAGCTATGCGACATGGGCGCGCAATTTTCCCGGAATCAATTTCCCGGAACACCTGGCTTATCAGCTAACATTGAAGATGTTGTCTGATAGATCAAATATACCGCTGCCCGACGGTATCTTCAGTCTGGACGATACCATGACCCGGGGAGCGATAGTTGCTCTGCAACAAACATATATCCGAATCGGGCAGGATATCAATATAGTATCAATTGCCAATACTGGTTCGCCGGTACTTACCCTGTATTCCAATCAGGTGGTATGCCTGGAATACGACCCGGCGAACAATGTGCGTGCAGCATTGAACATGCTCACAACATTAATAGATGGTGGTACACCAACGAAAAATCCATTTTTAGTTGCACCTTCAATAAAGG
>JBIJDE010000639.1:0-2665 GCA_044344305.1 Armatimonadota bacterium | reverse complement strand
CATCAATATATTACTGTATGCAACTCGGTGTTTGCACCCTCCCGCGATGTGGTGATACATGCTCAAGTTCGGTATCCCAAATCTTCAACAATTCCACTTCCAATTCCGGAATGCTTTCCAATTTACCGCTCAAATAGTCTTCAAGCCGTTCTTTCATGGTAGTAAGCCGGGTGCGAATTCCGCCGTAACGAATTTCGATAACTTCCCAACCGAATGGCGTGTAGGTATTCATCCATACATCGCGGTGAATACGCCACAGTTTATCGATAGCAGTACAGGTATCTGCAACATCAGTATTCAACAACGTTCGCAATGCTGCTTTATCACCGGCAACATATGCGTTATGCAAATCACGGCGCAGATTAACCTTTAATGCTAATGCGCGGGCAATGGCAGCAGGGAAAGCTAAACGCTGGTTCAAACCCGGTTGTTTCATCGCGTTTTCCAGTTTTTCTGCGATATCTGTGTAATAACTTCGCAAATCAGTGTCGATATTCGGGTCGGTAATTGATAACAGCGGATCCTGCCAAAGCAACCATTTGCTCATATTATCCGGGCCTTTGCTGCCATCATGCCGGTCTGCCAGATAATCTATAGTTGATGCGGTAAAGTATGCCTCTATATCACCATCACAGGCACCTTGGAAATTTGCCGCCAGTGCCTTGCTGCACACTTTATCGGTGTAGGCATGTTCTGCCACTAATTGCAGTGCCGGCAACGCGGAAAATACGTCGCATTCCATGCCATCGTCACCCCACAGAGTAATGAAATAATCCTTCACCCCTTTCGTCTTGCATGCTGTCATACAAGCGTTAGTAGCGGCAAATGCGTATGGCAAGTGTGCCCACAAATGATTCCAAGTCCACCCGCCGCCAGCCACCAGCAAAGGCGCGCCTAACTGGTTATAAAGGTCGATACCCTGCTCATAGTCTTTTACAGCGGTGTGGTAATAATCCCAGTAAACCAGGTCTATACCAGCGGGAATTTTATCAATGACTTCCTGTGGAATCTTGCTGCTGTAATCATAAATATTGCCGGTAGTTGATGCCAGATGCACAAACATATCACCCCAAATCATCGGTGTCACACCCAACTCAGCACAAATTGCCTTCACCCGCATCAAGTGGGTATTCAATATTTCAAAGCCACTCTTTTCCCCATGACGTTTTCTGAACTCTCCAGTACCCAATCCCCACGCTTCATCCATTCCCAGGTGAATGCGCTTAGTTCGGAAAGGTGCAGTTGCTGCGGAAATCAACTTTTTCACCAGTTTGTAAGTTTCATCCTCTTCCGCTATCAGCACCCCACCGATATCGCATCTATCTTCATATACCGGCCATTGCAAGATTTGTTCCAAATGCGCCAGTGTTTGAATGCAGGGAATCATCTCTATGCCAAGGTTGAAAGCATAGTCGTCCAGTTCTTTCAATTCCACCTGACTGTATCGTCCGCGCAGATATCCAAAAAACGGTTCACCCGGCACTTCATAGGTATCCTCGCTGTAGAGCATAATCATATTCAAGCCCATCAGAGCACAACAGCGCAGAAAATGTTTAGTCGCCGATACCGTCAAAACGCCATTGCGCGACACATCTATCATCGCCCCCAGCATATTGAAACTTGATTTCTGTTCAGCAACGGTAGTTCCGCCTAATATACACCCTAAACCACGAAAAGCGTCGCTTTTAGTGCCATAACTGATAGTTATCTCATCATCAGCAGCAGTAATGGTTAAGCCGTTATTCCCCGGTATGAAACTAAGCAATACACCATCACCAAAACGGTCGATGCGATGAGCAATAATCTCCTGCAAACCGTCACGCAGTTCAACAGGACAAGCATCAAAATCGATATTAAAAGTAGCCATTTTTTCTCTCTTACAGCACTTCTCAGTGCTTATTTGAATATAGTGTTAGTATGATAAATGATGTGATAGTTGTCAAATGAAAAAAAGTAAATTTAACCTGTATGAATTATAAATATAACCTACTTCAAAACCACAAATATATCGTAGGGAATGCCGTCCCCGGCATTCCGCAAATCGGCAGCAACTTTCTCTTTATAAAATCATCTACATTTTTTTTTAATCATTATCAATGTTATCTTTTACAACTTTATCAGTAACGGATTTAGCTACCTTTAACTTCTTCTTCCAATTGTACTGTGGAAGTGATAAAAGAAATAGAATTATAAATATCGCAAAACCATATATTGAAGACATATAAAGTGGTAAGGCTCCTAAAAATCCAGTAGTCAGCCAATTCCACAACAACAATATATATATAATCATGTAAAACAGCAACACAAAAGGAAATACCACTGCAATTTTTCGCGCAACTTCATTGCCGACAAAAAACATCACACCATAAAAAATAACTAAAAATAAAACCATATTTAACAAATAGATTGCATTAGGATTTCGTTCAAAACTAATAACATATAATACAAGTGAAAGAATACTAACAAAATAAATAATGGATAATATTTTCTTACCAATACTATCACCTAACCTTCTTGAATAATTCAATTTTTCATCACTAAACTCACGCATCTTATTTTTCATGTATATACTTATAATACAAGATGGAATTATTGCCACAAACATTAATATACTGAACTCAGTATTATCTAAAATATTTATATTAAACCCAGTACTATTTAATAT
>JBIJDE010000638.1:0-2671 GCA_044344305.1 Armatimonadota bacterium | reverse complement strand
ATCAACATTGGTTGTGATGAAACTATTGACCTTGGTAGAAAACGCGGAAAAAGTTATCCGGAATGTCAAAGAATTGGCCAAGGTCGCGTATATCTAAACTTCTTATTAAGTATCCACAAATTAATAACTTCAAAATATAACAAGCAAATTATGTGCTGGGGTGATATTCTTCTGCATTACCCGGATTTAATTCCTGAAATACCTTCAGACATGATTATGCTCAATTGGGATTACTTTTGGAAAGAAGATTTTGAATCAGTTAAAACCTTTGCAAATAATAATGCTAAACAGATCATCTGCCCGGGAACAAATAGTTGGAATACAATATTTCCACGAATTGATATGGGCTGGAAAAATGTTGCCAACTTTACTCGTGATGGTAAGGCTGTTAATGCAATTGGTATGCTAAATACCGATTGGGGAGATGGCGGTCACTATAACTTGCAGGGTGGTAGCCTATACAGTTATGCACATGGTGCTGATTGTGCATGGGCATCAGAGCCTAATAACAGAGATCTCTTCAATCAATCATTCTCTAAAATAATTATTGGAAGGTATGGTGACGAAATTACTGATGCTATTAACATTTTAGGCTCTGCTGTTTGCATGCCGGAAATCGTTGAATATAATAATACTTTAACCCCTGAAATGCTTTTCTATACTCCATTTGAGAATGAAAAGTTAATGAAAATACCTATCATTGCTTTAGAAAACTTATCACTTATTGCCGATGAATCTGTCACCGCATTTAGTAATGCTGATAATACAAATATTCCAGAAGACATTCGTGATATGATATGGGAAGCGAAAGCAGTATCGTTCGCTGCTCGTAAGACAATCTGTTTGCGGATGATCTCTGATGGGCAGGTTACCTTAGAAAATCGCAAGAATATCGAATTTACACTTGTAGAACTTCAACATGAAAATGCAGAAATTATTTTTAAATTTAATGAAAGATGGTTAAAACGCAATAAGATTTCTGAAATTGATTATCCTATTAGCAGAATGCAACATAGTGAGCATGGAATAAATCGTTGTATTGAGTGGATAAGGAAATTTGTACCGGGTGTTGATATGCCTGAAATTCAACCATTTAAAAACCCATGGAAAGAAGATATGTCAACAACATGGATGGAATATGGTCAGGATATATAATATATTTACCAGGATATTACTTTCGGGAATAACTTAAATTAATTTGTGATATAGTTATATTTTTTAGAATACTTCTATATTTTAAATGACTTATTAATAATAATAAATCGGGATGTTTGTAGGTATGTTGATAATTGGTATACTTACCTGGCAAATATTCAAGCTTTGCAACATTCCATGCTAATATGAGTAATCCTCCTGTTGGCAGTATAAATACATAAAAGATACAAAAATTGAAATGGAGAAAAATTTATGCGAGAACATTTGGAAGAATTAGAGGCAACTTTTGATCAGATCGGCGAAGAGTTGGCAAATCCTGATATTGTTTCAGACCAACGAAAAATGCGAGATTTATCGAAGCAATACTCTTATCTTGATAAAATTGTTACTAATTTTCGAACTTTAAAAAATGTTGAAGGGCAAATTGAAGATATGAAAAATTTGCTTCGTGACGAAAATGACAAAGATATCCGTGAAATGGCTGAAGTTGAAATGGATGATCTGACGAAACAGAAAAATAAAATTGAACGCGATTTAGCTATTCAATTGATGCCAGTTGACCCTTATGAAGACAGAAATATCATTATTGAAATCCGTGCTGGAGCAGGTGGGGACGAAGCGTCTTTATTTGCTGGTGATTTATTTCGTATGTATTCACGATACGCAGATGCTAAAGGCTGGCGTGTAGAAATGTTGAGTGCAAGCGAGCAAGGTATCGGAGGATTTAAAGAAGTTATTTTCAGTATTTCTGGTGATTTAGTCTACGGTGTTTTTAAATTCGAATCAGGTGTTCATCGTGTTCAACGTGTACCTGTAACAGAATCTTCAGGTCGTATTCATACTTCTACAGCTACAGTGGCTATAATGCCAGAAGCTGATGAGGTAGATGTGCAATTAGACGAACGCGATGTTAAAATGGAAACCTGTCTATCTCAAGGCGCTGGCGGACAAAATGTTCAGAAGAATGAAACAGCAGTTAGATTAATCCATCTTCCTACCGGTATGGTTGTTCAGTGTCAAGATGAACGCAGTCAAAAACAAAATCGAGAAAAAGCTATGCGGGTTTTACGCACACGATTATTAGAAAAGGAAATCGAAAAACAAAGATTGGAAATAGACGCGGCCCGTCGTTCACAAGTCGGGTCTGGTGATAGAAGTGAAAAAATTCGTACATATAATTTCCCACAGAATCGAATAACCGATCATAGAATAAATCAGTCATGGCATAATATAGTTGCTATGATGAATGGTGAAATTCAAGATATGTTCGATGCCATGTTAACAGCAGAAAGAGCCGAAAAACTTGGCGAACTTGCTACTGCAATTGAATAAATATACAAAACACATTTTAGTTAAATATTGTGAATTAAAGTGCATTATATTATCAAATTAATGAATGAAAAGTAATATAATGTGCTTTTTTTCTATTTTTTTTAGAATTTCTTAAAATTTATATTAAATTTATATTAAAACAGGGTATAATTAAGAAAATTATAATTTTTTGTTAAGATGGTGT
>JBIJDE010000636.1:0-2672 GCA_044344305.1 Armatimonadota bacterium | reverse complement strand
GTTAGCTAAGGTGATTAATAGGAAGGGCGGCTGGATAAGGGGACTGGCTTGAATACTGCGATTACCAGCATACTTTCAATCACCAGCAATCACAGTATTCGTGCCTGTACCCGCGAGGTAAGCGTCAAATTAACGACCGGGGACAGGCAAAAATCCGGGATGCCATTAAATATATTACTGGGATTAAATTTACCGGATTTAACCCAGTCCCCTGCATTATCTTAATTTTATTGGTAGCACAATTCCATAGCCCACGGCAACGCCGTGGGTCCTGATTATCGGATATTTTTCACGCCCTGTAGGGGCATAATTCCTTAATAAATAGGAATCATGCTCTTACAGAGCGTAGATTATTTGCGGAGATTCAACCCACAGCGATGCTGTGGGCTATGGAATTATCTTACAAATAATATTGAATTGAGACATTTTTAATATTCTGGTTTTCATATCCCTTTATATATATTTTTTTTAAGGTAAAATAACTGCTATGAACAAAAAAAATTGGAAACAAATTTATCTTTCTTATGATGAATCGTATCAGCCGATGGCGATGCTGCAGAAGTGGTGGGACAAGATTACTCCGCGACATGAGTTTAATGCGACTTGTACCAGGGATTTCAACAACTGGCGACGCGGGTTAACCACAAAAATACGAACAAAATTTGGTGTACCACAACAAGAAATAAAACTTGTCCCTACCATCGTTGATAAAGGCGTATGGGAGCCGGGAATAAATTACCGAATGGGTACGGTAAAAACAGCATTGGGAATGACGATTCCATTTATTCTATTAATACCAGAGAATGCGAAAAATGCTGCCGGGATTCTATGTGTTCACGGTCATGGTGACGGAATGAACCCGATGGTAGGCATTGATGGTGCTGGAAACCCAACAGAAGATTATCACCACCACTTCCCCGTGGTTGCCGCGCGACGTGGATTTGTCACCCTGTCATTTGACCTGTTGGGATTTGGCCGCCGGCGCGATATTGATTTTCTAAATAAATACCCAGGCACTAATCCTTGCGATACTCCGACAAAATGGGCAATTCATATTGGGACATCAATGGCTGGTTTGCGACTATATGATGCCATACAAATGGTTACTTTATTATCATCCCAACCTGAGGTTAATCCTGAAAAAATTGGTTTATCAGGAATTTCCGGCGGTGGTCTGGTAGCATTGTTTCTTGCGGCATTAGATAAAAGGGTTAAGGCTGTTAATGTCAGCGGTTATATGAATAAATACAACTCATTCATGCAGGTTCCCCATTGTATAGACAACTTCATGCCGGATGCCGCCAATATTGCCGACCTTCCTGATATAGGGTGTTCGATTGCTCCCCGACCATTGCTCATTAACCAGGGATTACGTGATTCTATTTTTCCAATTCAGGCTACTCGCGAAGCTGTAAATATTATTCGCCAGGCATATAATATATTCAATGCTGAAGAAAGATTAGAAGAAGAGTATTACGATACTGATCATGAATATTCTAACGCAAGAGTTTGGGATTTCATGGAATATTGGCTGAACAAGGAAATCTAAATGAAAATAATAAAGTTATGGGATAATCCACCATTAGCAAACGGCACCGAAGATGCAGATACCCCCACCCTTACTATATATCCTGTAAATGGCGCAAAGACAGCAGTGATGGTCTGTCCAGGCGGAGGTTATGAGTTCTTATCGATGGATAATGAAGGTGACCAAATATGCAAGTGGTTTAATGAACGTGGAATAACAGCTTTTATACTAAAATATCGCGTTGCTCCTTATAAATTCCCCGTTCCAATGCTTGACGGACAACGTGGATTACGTACAATACGACACCTCGCGATAGAATATGGCTATGATACTGATAAAATAGGTGTAATGGGCTTTTCAGCAGGCGGTCACTTATCCAGCACTTTAAGTACCCATTTCGATTATGGAAATTTAGAAGCTACAGATAACATTGAAAGAATGAGTTGCCGACCAGACTTCACCATACTTTGCTACGCGGTGATATCATTACTCGATTACGATTATGCAGGGCCCAGCAGAAAAATGCCGGGAGATATGCCGATAAAAGAAGTTGAGTCACTTTGCAATGACCGCATGGTAACAGCTAATACCCCGCCAGCATATTTACATCATACAGCAGACGATACATCTGTAAGTTACAAACATAGTATCGGTTATTTTACTGCACTGAATAAGATGGGCGTTGATGCTGAACTGCATATTTACCCGCATGGTGCACACGGTATCGCATTGGCAAAAGATAACCCGGAATTATGCCATTGGCCAGATTCTTTGCACAAATGGCTGATAAATCGCGGGTATTGCAAGGGAAAATAGATTAAAATGTAATTTAGTCATAATTTACTCTTGACATTGTTGGGTGAATTGCTATAATTATGCCCGTCAGGCGGGAGTAGCTCAGCTGGTAGAGCATCAGCTTCCCAAGCTGAATGTCGCGGGTTCGAATCCCGTCTCCCGCTCCATTCAATTCTGACAAAACAGGGGCGACTTGGCCGAGTGGTCAGGCAGAGGTCTGCAAAACCTCGTACAGCGGTTCGACTCCGCTAGTCGCCTCCAAAAATCTTCATTTCTTCTTTGATTCACATCGATTAATAGGATAAAATAGATATTAATTGATGAATTACAAATATTTTCAATCATATTT
>JBIJDE010000637.1:0-2672 GCA_044344305.1 Armatimonadota bacterium | reverse complement strand
TTTCAGGAACATAACATCCCCCGAAATCGCCAAAATATCCACGTTCATCTGGTAATTGCATTGCTTTTTCCTCTTTTATATATATTGTCTAATCTCTCGCAAAGCAGCCATTAATGGTTGATTAGGAGTTAGTAAACATGATGGTATTCCAGTGCTAATGGCTGATATACATAACTTCTCACTACTATAATTGACTTCTGTTAAATTTTCCTCATCATCTAAAATAAACCTAAATGATTTTTCCCATATCGATATAGCTTTTTTTTCTGTATATGCGTCAACAACTAAAAGAATAACCCTTGCTGCCCTACCTTTTAGATATAGTAAACCTTCAATTATTTCTGGTGATTTATCAGCTGTTATCACAACAACAGTAGATCTATTTGACAATGAAATTTCTCCGCTTGTTAATACTTTTGACAAGGGTATATCACCATCATCTCGAGTTAATGCTAATTCTTCTAAAGCGCGATGTAATTGGCGTCTTCCAGATTCTGCCGGAAGAAAAATTAGTTTTTTTCGAGTTAAAGCCAATGATATCTGACTGCCATTATTAGAAAAATGATTTAGCAATGATGAAGCAATGGTAACCCCTGTTTCTAAAGTAGACCATTCATCATTTTCATTATGAATTCCTTTATTCATATCTACAATAACAGTTAAAGATCCACTTGCGAGATACTCAAATTCTTTTACTGACAATTGATTTGCATGTGCAGTAGATTTCCAATGCACTCTCCTCAAATCGTCTCCAATAACATAAGGACGAATAGAATGAAAGTCTACACTTTCCCCTGCATTACTTTTTGACGATACTTCTCTTCTCAATCGTGCACCAGCACCAAGAGCTAAATCTGGCACCGGCAATGGTTGAGGATAAACAATTACATCATGAATATCATCAAATTTCTTTTCCATCACTATAATCCCAAAAGGGTCATATGCTTTAACAACTAATGGGCCTAATTTATAATGTCCTCGCATGGAAAATCTAATGGTATCAGTAATTATTAAAGGTGCATTATCACCCACAGGAGAAATCATATTATTTTTTATTCCTCCAGCAACAACATTGCCAGAATCACCTTCAATTACGACGCTCAAATTTCGTGTTGTTTTTTTATCGTTAACTAAATTTAATGATGAATCAACAACATTCATCAATCTCCAACGCTTTTTAACCTGTGTTAATGATACTTTTGCTTCTAACGGATCACCACTAAATACAGTATCTGTATTTAAATCACGGGTGGCTCCTAAACCTTTCAACATTCTGTTAGCAATAAAACTACAAGCAAAAAGAATAAAAATGCAGAAAAACGCGACTAAATACAATAAAGGCGCGGCATGCAAAAACCCAATCAGAAAAAAACTGATTACAAATAATGCTATAGCTCTACCAAAAGCGGTTAATTCACCCATAATATTATTATACGACCTGAATATATTATATACCTTCCTGCGAAAATCTGCTAAATTTAGTTCACACAAGAAAGGAGAATACAAATGTCATATCCATATAAGTTAAAACCTGTATACATGGAATTAGTCTGGGGTGGTAATAAGTTTAATGAAATACTTGGCCGAAATATAAACAGTGACCATAAACTGGGTGAGTCCTGGGAGTTGTGCGATCATCAACGCGGTATAAGCATTGTGACAAATGGTCTTGATGCTGGCATGAATATCCGCGATATTATATCCAGAGATGGTGAAAAACTACTTGGAACTTTACCTTTACCTGCTCCAGGTAATCGTTTCCCATTGATGGTAAAATATATTGATGCCGGAGATTCACTCTCTGTACAAGTTCACCCAGATGATAACTACGGCATGATATATAATGGTGAACCCGGCAAAACAGAAATGTGGTATATCCTTCAAGCAGAGCCAGATTCAGAAATAATCGCAGGATTAATAAAGAATACATCCGCAGAAAATTTCACTAATGAATTAAATAATGGTGACCCTGGTAAATTACTAAATAGAATTAAAGTAAAAGCTGGTGATTCAATTTACATTCCTGCAGGCAGGATTCATGCAATTACTAAAGGTGTCATGATTTTAGAAATTCAACAAAATTCTGATTCTACTTTTAGATTCTATGATTGGGGACGCACTGGTTTAGATGGTAAACCTCGCGAACTTCATTTAAAAGAGGCATTTGAAGTTTCAAAATGGAATGATTATGAGCCATCAATGGATCATCCAACACCAATAACTGTAAATGATAATACAAAAAAAACACTTGCTCATTGTCAATATTTTACTGTTGATCAATATAACATCTCATCAAATATAGAAATATCGTCATTTGGAACTACATTTCATATAATAAATTGCGTATCTGGTAAAGCAAAGATAAATTGGAATAATGGAGTTGATGACATTTATTTTGGTGAAACTATTCTTGTACCAGCATCTATAGATAATTTTTCTATCACTGCAGAAAGTCAAAACTGTATAATTGTAGATTCTTATGTCAGTTAACATTTTAATCAAAAAAATCGCACCAGCATTTCCTGCAGTTATAACTTTTATAAGTTTAGTTGTCTTTCATAGTGCCTGGTTTGCAGTAGGTGGTTATTTTATCTCAGCGATAGTCATCATTTCTCTATTCGGTGATGATAGCTGTCACCCATTAAAACAAAATAATAAATCATCTTTTCTTT
>JBIJDE010000153.1:0-9826 GCA_044344305.1 Armatimonadota bacterium | reverse complement strand
CCTACAGAGCGAATAGGCTTTTTTATACTTACTACCCACAGCGTTGCTGATGGGCTATGGAATTAATTTGGTAATGCATTAACCAACTTATCTCTATTCACCCAATTCTTCACGCAATTCATTTCCCCATCAAATATCGGCATGTTTCACCTTTTGTTTTATTGGTTAACTATTTTACCATTATTGCAAAAAAATCAACATTACTATTTTACTTAATTTTGAAATATATTTCATTCTACGTGGTTAACTTTTCATATAGGTTTCTTCTCAAAAATGACTAAAAGCGGCTAATTCGGGTATAATCCATTTGTTACTGGGGCTGTTATACATCTTGTATAGTTTTAGCCTGTCAGTATTTGAAAGGGTTGGGTAAATGGAGCCGTTTGATGGCGAAGGTGAAGTTGAGGAATTAATAGACCGCGCGCATAATTTGCTGCAGATAAATAATCCAGAGGAAGCTTTGGAGATATTGGCGCAGGCAGAGGAGAAGTCGCCGAATAATGGCTGGATACAGCTTTTTCGCGGCAGCGCATACGGTCAGATGGAACGTCAGGAAGAGGCAGTTGATGAGATTTTAAAGGCGGCGGACAGCAACCTTGATGATATTGATATTCAGGTGGAATCGGCACACCAGTTGTCGTATTTGCAGCATTACCAGGATGCGCTAATAAGCGCAAACCGTGCCATAAAGTTGGACTCGCACGATGCCGGTGCCTATATGGCACAGGCGGACGCCATGGAGCAACTGGGCAGGATAGATGAGGCGTTAGTCGCTCGCGAAGATGCGCTGGCACTGGAGCCAGATGATCAGGAAAATATCTATTACTACGCTCTCGATTTGTGCGATGTCGGCAGGTTTCACGAAGCGTTCAGGTTTGCCGAGATTCTTTATAATAAAATGGATGACGACCCGGATATTTTGCGACTATATGGGGCGACTCTGTCGTATTTAGCACGTCATTCCGAAGCGATCGCGATTTGGGATAAGTTGGAAGAATTAGAAGGCGAAACTGGAATTTTATTATATAACCGCGCTACTTCGTTAGATGCCATCGGCCTGTCTGAAGAAGCGCAGGCATTAATTGAAAAAGCCATTGATTTAGAGCCGGATGTGGCGGTGAATCACCTGGCGTATGGCACTATGTTGGAAAGAGCCGGGAAAGAAGAGCAGGCTATTACCGAATATTTGACTACCCTGGAGTTGGATGACGAAGTGCTGGAAGCGGCATTGCGGATAGTAGACCTGGCGACTGAGATAGATGCCGTCGCACCAGCATTGGAAAGCATTGAAGAAATGCTGAAATTAAAGCCGGATAATGCGATATTGATATATGTCCAGGGTCGATTAATGATAGAAAGCAGTGAAGTTGAAACCGTGATAGAAGGCGAACGGCAAATAGAATTGGCGGCAAATAAACAGCCAAAACTGTCAGTCGCCTGGTTCTCGCTGGCAAAGTTGTACCACGAACAAAACCGTTTTGACGAAGCACTACGCGCCATAGAACGCGCCACCGGAGATTATGGCGACGACGCGTCGCTGTGGGTAATTCGAGCACTATCATACATCGGCAATAAAAAGTATGTTGAGGCGATGGAATGTTTTGACAAAGCCTGCGAATTGGACCCGGGTGACGAGAAACCCTGGCTATACATGGGCAGGATGTTGATGATAGATTTGAATCGTTCTGCTGAAGCCCGCAACGCGTTTTTAGAAAGTCTGCATCGCCTGCCGGATAACCCGGAAGCCATGTGGATGCTGGCACTGTGCCACCTGCGGGTTGGTGATATGGATGATGCGTCTGACGTGGTGAACAGACTATTAAAAGTAGACCCGTTTTACGTGCGCGGTTTATTGGTGCGGGCGGCATTACGTGCACAAACCGGCAAGATAACCGCTGCCTTTGCCGATCTGCGCGCAGCGATAAAGTTAGGTTATGATACCACCTACGTGGTTGAAGAACCGCTCTTCGCGCCATTGTGGAACGACCCGCGCATGAAAAAACTGAACAAGTATCAGATATAAATGAAAATTAACATCGATGGGCAGGATAGGCAGGATATGATTAATAAGATAAATTTATTGAATGGCGAAGCCAAAAAATCATGTCAATCATGTCAATCATGTCAAAAATTAAATATAAGGGGAGATAAATATGTCCTGTGTTTTATCAATTTACCTGCGCGATGGCATAGTGATGGCGGCGGACAGCCGGATTTTATACACTACACAGCAACATCGCGACGATAACACCATTATTCAGGTTGGCATAGGACAGACAGATACTGCCTCTAAAATTATCGTTACCTCGAACAATGTTGGCATATCATATTTTGGTGTCCCGGAAGTTGCCGGCGCACCGTTATCTTATCATGTTGAGAAATGTGTCAATGAAAGGCTGAGTAATCGCGATTTGAAAGTTCGTGATATCGCACAGATAATGCTGGAATATTTCCGTGAACAACCTGGTGATCCCGACGTAGGTTTTCACATTTCCGGGTATGACTACACCCCGGATGGCAATTCAATATCATCAATATGGAATGCTCATACCCAGTCAGAGTCGATGATGCATCTGAACGCTGACGGATTGCCGGGGATTAGCTGGAGTGGGGAAGGTGATATCCTGGCGCGGCTGATTGGTCCTTGCGGCAAACCGGATGCCGATGATAATTATTTGCCGCTACCGACATACGACATTCCTATTCATCTATTTACCCTGGCAGATGCTGTCGAATTCGCGGAGTTTGCCATCAGAACTACTGCGGAAACAATGCGATACCAGGCGAGGATGAAGACCGTCGGTGGACCGATAGATATATTAGTTATTACCAGACAACAAGCATATTGGGCAAAGAAGAAAAATACATTCAACAACGGTTTTACAGGATAATAAATTATGTCATGCAATGAAAAGTTAGATATTGTACGGGTCAGCAATGCCATGGCTGCCCGCGATTTTACCACCGCAACCGGCGGCAACATCAGCGTTCGTACTGTTGAAAATGGCTGTTGGATTACTCCGTCACGATTACATAAGGCACTGGTTACGGAAAATGATTTGGTGTTGGTAGATAAAGATGGTCAAAAAATATCAGGTGATCGCGATGCCAGCAGCGAGGGAATGTTGCACCTTGCCGTTTATCGCGCATTGCCACAGGCCGGTGCGGTTATTCACGCACATCCGCCATACATCAACGGTTTCGCACAAAACTGCATTCCCATAGACACCCGTTCATCATCAGAAGCAGTATTTCTCTTAGGCGCCGAAGTCCCAGTACTGCCATATTTTCGACCGGGTACATTTGATTTGGCTGATGGGGTAGAAAAAGCGGTAAATTCCCGCCAACAGGCATATCTGCTGGCAAACCACGGCGTAATATGCTGGGGAGTAAATCTGCAGGAAGCATACGACATCCTCGACACCCTGGAACTTTTCGCCCGTAGCCTTGTAGTATCGCGAATATTAGGTGGCGAAAAACCACTACCCCCGGAAGAAGTGCAATGGTTGGAAGGCAAGTTTGACGAATATGCACGGCGAAGAGATGAAGGGTGAAGAGTAAATTGAGAAGATTAGAAATCGGTGAGATGGTTGGCTAAGGGGACTGGCTTGAATACTGCAATTAACAGCATACTTTCAATTACCTAAAAACACAGTATTCGTGCCTGTACCCGCGAGAAGAATTTTGGAAAACGTGGCGTCACCGTCTCGGTGACGCGTAAAACGTAGAGACGCAAGGCCTTGCGTCTCTACCAATAAAACATAAATTTATCTCCGGCTCTTCCTTTTTCCGAGAGGGGCGCTCTGCCCACCTCTCGGGTGAAAAGGGAAATTATTGATAATTAGTTATATTTCGATTTCGATCGTGCAAACGACTTCAATAGATTTCTGAAAATCTTCCATTAACCAGACTGGCGAGTTAAAGTAAGAAGTGAGTTTCGGATCAGGTTATTTTACATCTATATTCTTCAAAGATTCCCGCAGTGATTTCATGGTGTATGGTTTTTGCAATACTTCGGTGACTCCCTTGCCGGCGAATCTTGCTCCGATATCTTCTTTGCTATATCCACTGGCAATTAATACTTTTGCGTCAGGATTGATTCTACGGATTTCTTTGAATGCCTCGCCACCGTCAACGTGAGGCATTGTCATATCAAGAACTACGATGTCAATTTCATTTTTCTTTTCATTATAAATATCAATAGCTTCACGACCATCCACAGCTGTTAATACTTTATATCCTATTAATTCCAACATACTGGCAGCCACGGCACGAATACTTTCTTCATCATCTGCCAGCAAAATAGTACCTTGACCTGTCCATTTTGTGTTTGCTGTTGCACCATTTGTATCTTCATTATTTGAGTAGTTACTTGGTAACGATGGGAAAAGAAGTTTAAATGTTGTTCCTTTGCCTTGTTCGCTATATACTTTAATTGCGCCATTATGTGTACGAACAATGCCAACCACTGCCGCTAACCCCAGGCCGCGGCCGAGGAACTTAGTTGTGAAAAATGGCTCAAATATTCGTGCCTGCGTTTCGGCGTCCATACCACAACCTGTGTCAGATACTTCAATATGAGTATATAATCCAGGTGAAAGATTATCGAATAATTCAGTAGTTTTCAGGTAATAATCATCACAACGTGTCGCTCCAACTGATACAGATATTACTCCACTTAGCTCACCTATTGCGTCAGATGCATTAATAATCAGATTCATTACTACCTGTCGTATTTGGCTGTGGTCTCCCTCTATCATTGGAGTATCTTTATCTATATGCAGGTTGAGAAGAGCCTTTTTTGAAATAGACGTCTTCAATAGATGTACCATTTCGTTAACTAATTCGCCAAGGTTAATATGCATATTTGATAGAGATGCTTTACCGCTATACGCCAGCATTTGTTGGCATAATTCTGCTGCTCGGTGTGAGGCGGTAATTATCTGATTTATATTTTCTCGTGCTGGTGACATCGGAGATAATGTATATTGGGTTAATTCTGCATGTCCCAGGATTGCCATCAAAATATTATTGAAATCATGGGCTATCCCACCGGCTAACACTCCCAAGCTTTCCAGTTTTTGCGTTTGTTGCATCTGCCGTTCTAATTTACCTCGTTCCAGCTCCATCATCTTACGTTCGGTAATATCCCTTATGCTGGCACGTAATCCCAAACATTTATTATTTTCCCAGACGGTTGTATGTACCTGACCAACCCAGCGAATAGATCCGTCAGGCAAAATTATCCGATAATCTAATTGTTTTCCAATAGCATCATCGATATTATGGTTGAGATAGATTTCTTTATCTTCATGATGAATAATATCAGTTAACAAAGAAGGGGATTTGAAAAATTCATCTGCACTATGACCAGTTATTCTCAGGCATGAAAGTGAACAATAAATGAATTTTCCGTCATTATCAATCCAATACTCCCAGTCATAGGTGTTGTTAGCTACGATTTTATACTTTACTTCACTTTCTTTTATCTGGTCAGATAATGTTTCGTCATATAGTCTTTTTGATAACATTGTCCCTAATATCGAGGTTCCCAGCGGATATATAATTAATACAGGAATATATATATTTAGAAGAGTGCTGACTATTCTTTCATGCGGTAGGAAAATTACCATTATCAACATGAAAATATGGACTAATATGCCAAATAAATATAACTCAAACCATGATAATTTTTCCAGTTTTTTCTTGCGGAAATGTCTCCATGTAAGCCCAATTATGCAAGATGATATTATTACCCCGATTCCCATCCATACACCTACACCACCTTGTGTGTATCTTAATGCAATGGTCATTAGCATTGCTATAAATGTGGGAATAAATCCGAAATATAACCCGGTAATGCATAGAAGAATGGAACGAGTGTCAAAGAATAGACCTTTTGAATATTCCCATGGAGACAACATTACAGCAACGGCTATTAAACCGAGGATAATGCCAATCACACATTGCCGCCAAAAAACTCTTTCACTTCTCCAACGCAGGGCAGTAGAAGTGAATACAATAACAATAGCTAATAATAAAGCAGCATTATGAATAATACCAATAAAAGATGATTCAGGCATAATTACCCCTTATGATTACTCCCTCTCTGTGGAAATTATACATGAAATTACAATAATTTACAATAATTTTTTGAAAAACTTTATATTTTTTTATATTTCAAATAATAGGGTCGGTGAATATGCGCTTCTTGAAATCAATATTTTCCGCAGTCACTCCCTCCGTCACTGCGGTGACACCTCATTTGTGTCTGAATCTCGGATTGAGAGGATTGGAAGGATTTGTGGGATTTTTTCAAAACCCGGTGGGACAGACACCATCACGGCTTCGCCGCTTGATGTCAGTCCCTGATTTACTCTCAAATCCGATTAAATAATTTTGCATTTTTAATTTTTAATTTTTAATTTTCTCTCTCTCTTCATCTATTCTGGTATCAGCACTGCTTTTACTGCCGGGCCGTTTATTAACTGCATTGCCAGCATGACATCTTCTTTGGTAACGAGTTTCAGTTTTTCCAGCATTAACTTGAAATATTCCAGTGGCGCGCCGATTGATGCCAGGTGCGTGTAATCGAGACACCAGTTTCTGTTGGTTTCGTGACCCAGGATATGGTTGGCGCGAATTACTGTTTTGGCGCGGTCAAACTCTTCGTCGCTGACGATATTGTTTTGCATGTTTTGCAATTGTTCGATGAATTGCGGCGCGATTTTGTCGACATTTGCTGGTGAAGTGCCGATATTAATGGCGAATTGACCTACCTGGATATATGGCAAATAGCCGGAACCTACCGAATATGCCAATCCCTGTTTGTCGCGCAGTTCGCGAAATAGCCGCGAACTCATGCCGCCGCCGAGGATGATGTTGGCTATTCGCAACGGTACCATCATATCGTCGCCAAATTTCGGTGCGTACCAGCTCATTATTACATGTGCCTGGTTCATCTCTGCTTTGGTTTCAATAACTTCAATATCTTCGTTAATAGGAGTAAAAGCGGGCAGGAAAGGCTGGAATGGCCGTGCTGGTAAATGGCCAAAATAACCGTTCATTACTTGCAGCAAATGTTGCGGGTCCATATTGCCGGATACGCAAATTACCAGGTGGCGTTCGTTCAGTATTTTCTGGTATTCCCTCACCAGTAATTCCTGGTTCAGCATCGGTATAGCCTGTAAAACTTTGGTGCCGGTAAAAGAATATGGATGGTTGTTGAATATCGTCCTGGTCAGCAAGTCGCGGACGATTTCTGGCGGCATATCCAATGATGCGTGAATTGCCCCAATCATTTGCTGTATTTCCTTTTCCCATTCCGCGAATGTAGGGTTCAGGAAAACATCCGCCAGCAATTCCATGGCGATATCAAATTTCTGCGGCAAAAACGCGGCGGAAAGATACTGGTAATCGTTATCCAGATGGTCGCTTAATGAAATTGCGTTGTTGTCTAATTCCCGCAAAATCGTTTCCGCGTCCCGGTTAGTAGTTCCTTTAAGGGTCAATCGGCTGCGCAGTAATGACGCGCCGGGAATCTCGTCGTATCGTCTGCCGCCTTCCATGCCGATGCTTATCACCGTGCGAGCAGAATTTGGCGCGGGGATATGTATCAATTCAATGCCGTTATTCAGCAGATATTTTTCGTAATTCATCTATTCGTTTCCTTCGCCAGGCATCACCAGCACAGTGCAGGAATTGTCAGTATTCAGATATTTTTCGGCGGTATTTTTCAGGTCGTCAATGGTTAGCGACCGTATGATGTCAAGGTTTTTCTGTACGTAATCCAATCCCATATTTTCAACCATCATGCTGCTGGCCAAATCTGCCATGCCTACCACGCGTTCCACCTGAGTCGCAAATTGTGATTCCAGGCAAATCTTTGCCATGTCTAACTCCGACAATGTCGGCGGGTCGGTGATGATGCGGTTCAGTACTCCCATGAACAGTTCCTGCGCTTCTTCTACGCGCTCATGGTTTACGATGGCGTAATTCAGGTATCTGCCACAATCCCGCATGGTGTAATTCCCGCCGCCAACGGCGATAAATGGCGTATTCGGCAGCTTTTCTATCAATTCCATCTGCATTCGACAACTAACGCTGCCGCCGAGGATAAGCGAAATAGCGTCCAACGCGCAGGTGTCTTCTACTTTTTTTGCCGGCGGGGTTAAGAATCCGGTGATGATATATGCCACGTTTTGCGGGGCGGTGACGGTTACTGTGTTGCGGGTTGGCGGATTATCCATGGTTAATTGGGGATATATCGCCGGTTTGCAATCGGCAAAGTCATAATATTTTGCCACCATTTCAATTATTTCTGCCGGGTCTACCTCGCCAGCGACGGTGGTTACCATCGCATTCGGCACGTACCATTTGCGGTAAAATGCGTATATATCTTCGCGGCTGATATGAGCGATAATATCCTGGGTACCTATCACTTCGCGCCGGTAAGGGTGGGTGGGCATCAACAGTTCATTCAGTTTTTTTATGGCGCGGCGAAACGGATTGTCTTTTCCCATCAATATCTCTTCCAGCACCACCATTCGTTCGCGTTTTTCGCCATTTTCCATATCATTCAGGTCAATTTCCGGGCCGATTTCTTCCGCTGGCAATGCTGAGTTCATCAGCATATCTGCCTGTAATTCCATCGCCAGACGCAGGTTGGCGCCGTCGTCATCTTTCGGAAAAGTAGCGTAGTAATATGTGCAGTCATCCGATGTCGCCGCGTTTATCCGCGCTCCCATCCCTTCCATTATCTTGTCGAACTCGCCAACTGGGTATTTAGCAGTACCTTTAAACATCAGGTGTTCCAGGAAATGCGAAACGCCGTTATTGGTTTCATCTTCGTAAGACGCACCCACCAGCACATTTGTCTGCAAATGCAGAATATCGCCGGGTTTGCGTATTATTATCAGCCGGTGGCCATTTTGATAGGTATGTAAAATCGCCGGGTCTTCCAGGTAAGGCAGGTAATATTCACTGCTGTTACCGGCGTTCGGTTGTTTATTCATCAATTTCCTTCCACTTTTCCCAATGCGGTTTCGATAGCTTTCTTCAGGTGCTGTTGCCCGATAGCGGTAGACAAATCGCCGCGGGTGCGTTCGGTGGTTCCGCGCAATACATCGGTAATCCGGCGAAGGCCGGCAGTGATGGCGGCGGGATAATCAAAGCTGATAAGTTCGAAATATATTTCGTCCATCACGTTCAATGTGGCTTCGTTTTCCTTGGATGCCGACTCGCCTTCGCGGATTTTATCGAGAATCAACCGCCGCATTTCACCGGTGGCGTCGCCGATGCCGTGCAGGTAAGCCGGGTAATCCACCCCCAGATCGTCCGGGTCGGGTAGCGTTTCGTCGGCAACAACGGAGAGGAAAATTGCCGCTTCGGCGTATTCTTTCTGCGCGTCATGGACAAATCCGGCATATTTCACCTCGGGGTAATTCGCCAGCACTTCATTCATCTCGCGCACCAGTTCGTGAATCTGCGCGTTAAGCTTCTTCGCTTCGTCAAACTTGCGCCGGTGGGTAGCGCGAATGGCGTTGGCGCTGTTGCGCACCACCTCGCGGCTGATGGTAAGCCCGCGCTCCCGAGCGGCATCCTTCTCATCAAACTCCCCCCGAATCTTATTACAAATCTCACTAAATCGCTGCATATCAAACATGGCGTGTTCTCCCTTTGATGTTATATTTTTAATATTATTAATGCGTTTGTTATCGGCTTTATTATAAATCAATGATACAAATAAACAATCTTCTTGACAAGCAAAAAAGCCGTTGTAGAATGTTTGATTATATTTTACCAGCGAATGTTACAATTAAAATAA
>JBIJDE010000635.1:0-2685 GCA_044344305.1 Armatimonadota bacterium | reverse complement strand
GATAGAATGTGCCTGTATAATGATGTACGCATATCTACAACAAGTTTTTGACCGATAGATGCAACCATAATACGATGAAATCCTGCCATAACAGCAGAAAGTAGAGGAATACCAGCGACCAGCATTGCTCCAGCAGTAAGAAGTTTCCAATCCGGCGGCCCAATTACATTGTCTATAAGATATTTCCATGTAAGTGGGGGAAGCAATCCAACAATAGTCGTACCGACAGTCATTATCAGTACAATTATTAACCTGCCACGATGTGGGTGCGCTAATTTAAGTATATATTGTAGACGTGTCATTTTATCAAAGTCAACTTGACTGCGGCAAGGATAGCATAGTAATAAATCATATTCAACCCATTTAACAAGATATATTAATATTTTTTCAAAATAATGTGTAAACAGGCATAGATTGTGGAATATATATATTGTAAGGTTGAAAAGCAACCTACAATAAAAAAGAGCTGATGGGGTGAACCCCACCAGAAAGGAGGGATTAATTAAAACGACACCCGACATTCTGAGGCCCGTGCAAAAGGCGTTAAAGCTATAAAGCTGAGCAAGAAAAAAAGTCCATTACTAAGTTGTAGGAAGGTTACACAGGTACAAAACCTGTAATGCTCAAAAAACGTTATACTCACGGGGGCGTATCAAAGGTTTATACGTCAAAAAGCTAAATTGGAAAATTAAATAAAAGCGGTGGTTCAACATAATGAACCACCGCAGTTTTTTTTGTTATTAGCAATATAAAATTACTTTATAGCTTCGCTGATACAATATAATTTACTTTGATTTTTAGGAGTTGTGCGAATATATAGATTTTTACCGTCTGCAACAGGTGTGGTACGATAAGGGTCAAATTGTATTGCAGATATTTCCTTATATTCAACACCAGCTTCAATAACAACAGCCTTGCCATTATCGCTACTTATGATAATGTTTTTACCTGCTAATATTGGTGATGGATAGACAGTTGAACCAATAGTTAGTTTCTTTTCATAATATTTTTCACCAGTAGCACTGTTTAATACTGTTAATGTGCCATTTGCATTAACAATATAAAGGTTGTTATCAACTAATAATGGAGAAGCATAATACCTATCTTTAGCAACAGTTGTACGCCATAGTTTCTTCGCTACCCATTTTTTATCTGCATCTATACTAATTTCAAAAGCAGCAGATGCATCGTTTGAAGAATTATAAATTGTATTTTTAATTACTAATGGTGAACCATACTCCAAGTTAAAACCTGTTGACAGAACTGTTTTGCCATCGACTGGATTAATGATGTCGCCATTATCTGTAACCGCTGCTGTGATACCATCAATTGTGATTGGTAATATTGAACCCCAGTTGTGATTTCTACTTGTTTTCCAGAGTATTTCACCATCTTTTGTATTTAAACCATAAGTATTTCTTTCATAATGAACTATCATTACACCGTTTACTACCAGTGGTGAACAACTTTGACCCCAACCATGGGTTGATTTTTCTACGAACTTAATCCATACTCTTTTGCCATCAAGATTATATGCTGCGTTTATTCCATATCCATAACACACATAAATCTTTTCGCCATCAAAGAAAGGTGTATTGCTTGAATAGCCATTAACTTCATGAGTCATCGGCATTTGCATTTTTCTACTTAGCATCTTATCTGCTATAGAATTCTTTTCATTTAAACTAACATTTATTGGTTTTAATTCATCTTCCAAGGCAGTAATAGCTGGTTGGTCAGGAGTAGGTTGCTTTTTTGCGTCTCTTATTTTACGTTCTAAATCCCTTTTTTTTATATTTAATTGGCTAATCTCGTCACTTAATTTTTTATACGCATCACTTTCATTTTTTAATTGCTCTTGTTCGATTGGTGTCATTATTTCAGCATAACTATTTTTGGCTTGCCATAAAATTTCTCCTTTAAGGTTAAGGCAAATTAATGTGTCTGGTTCAGCACAAACAAATATTTTGTCTTTTACTATCAAAGGGCATGCATTGCTCCATGCTGGCAAGTCTGTTTGCCAGGAGACATTTTTGTCTTTGCTCCATTCGGTTGGCACGTTTGTATTAGGATACAAACTGGTACCATCCATGCGGAAACCGACAGAAAATACCGTTAAAACGGCAAAAAGTGGTAAAAGTGATAGATATTTCATAGAAACTCCAAAGATTTTAATATATAATACACTTTAGAAGGCAGAAAGTTACGTATTACTGCCATATTTGTATTAATTGAGGTTAAATCAATGATAGTAAAAGATTTTATTAAGATTATAGATAATTTTGCACCTTTTAATTTGTCGGAAAACTGGGATAATACCGGCTTGTTAGTCGGTGATAAAAACACTGAAGTAACAGGCGTGATCACATCATTAGATGTCACAGATATAGTTATTGATTGCGCAATTAAAAATAATGCGAACTTAATAATAGCCCATCATCCATTATTATTTTCTCCCCAAAAGATGATAATTGAAGATACTGGAGTTGGCAGTTTGATAATTAAGTTAATAAAAAATAAAATTAGCTTAATTGCAGCTCATACGAATCTGGATAAATCACCAAATGGCTTAAATCAATATTTAGCTGAAAAAATCGGATTAAATCAAATCAAGCCTTTGATAACACATTCATCAACACCGTATGTAAAAATAGTGATTTACGTTCCTAAAGATAATTATGAAAA
>JBIJDE010000008.1:0-31967 GCA_044344305.1 Armatimonadota bacterium | reverse complement strand
GCGCAAGGTTAATGCGTGAAATAACAAAAAAACAGCGTCAAATACTACAGGCTTTAAACTTGGAATTACCACAATAGAATATGGTTAATATATTGTAGATTTCAGGTATTTTAATAGCCACGGAGTGGCGACATAATAAGTAACCCCAGGCGCAAGCCTGGGGAGTAATAAACAAAGAAGATGAGCCTTGTAAAGGCGACTTAATAAATGCACCTTTACAAGGCGCAACTTAATATTATATTTCCCCCCCAGGCTTGCGCCTGGGGTTACTTATTAAAATGCCTTTACAAGGCATAACCAAAAACTTATCACTATTCATTCGGTCACGCTATCAATGATTGCTCATTTTCTATTTGACTTTCATCCGCTACTACTGCGGTCATGGCGGCCATGGCAACTTCTATCTGTTTATCATCTGGTTCGGCGGTGGTGATGCGCTGCATTAACAGGCCCGGCCAAATCAGCAACTTCATCAATATCGCGTTGCGGAACTTGCCGGATAGTCGTATCAATTCGTAAGCGATGCCAGCGATTACCGGAATCAGCACTAATCGCGAGATAAGGCGCAATATTTTATCGTGCGGAAATCCTATCATGGCGTGGACGATGATGCCGACGAAGAGGAATAAAAACAGGAAACTGGTACCACATCGCGGATGAATACGGCTATAACCGCGCGCATTTTCAACCGTAATGTCTGTAATTCCTGCTTCCCATGCATTCACGACTTTATGTTCGGCACCGTGGTACTGAAATACCCGGGTGATATCTTTGCTCATGCTGATTACGAGTATATAACCTACCAACATTACTAAACGAATTAAACCTTCAAATAAATTGGGAATAATCGCGGCTACGCTGGGGATAAGTTGCTGCAGCCAGGGCAAGTTCGCGCTTTCCGGTAGATGCATACCCGGGATTAAATCTACTAACGCGGTAGGAGCCATGCTAAACCCGCCGATACCTATCAGCAGAGCAACGGCAATGGTTAACGCGTATTGCCAACTGGTCGGTTTTTCCTGCTGTTCACCTTCCATCGCGGCATCGGATGACCACATTAATGTGCGATATCCTAATTTCATAGAGTCAATTAAAGCCGGCATTCCGCGTACAAATGCCAGTTTTAAAAACCAGTTATTATCTGCAACCGATGTTACATCTTCACGTTTTATTTCAATTTCGCCATTTGCATGTCTTATAGCTGTCGCAACTTTGCGTTTGCCGCGTATCATGACACCTTCGATAACTGCCTGACCACCGTAAGTAGGTTTATTGTCGCTCATATTTTCCTTTGGTTATTCACCTTTGTTATTATGTCCGATTAATTTAACCACAAAACATTATAAGTAGCAAAAATTAATATAATGGGTTCTTTTTAGCCTGACTTTGATTGCGTGGGTATGCCGCCGGGGTTTCTGCTATTTTTCTGATGGTTATCAATGTGCGCTGTCCGCCGCCGGGAAGCTCAATTTTTTTAATTTCAGAAACTTTGCCGCCAAGGAGTTGAATGGCATTTTCGGACTGCTTACATTCGATTTCACAGTCACAGCCTTTCATTGCTATCAATGTGCCGCCTTTCTTAAGCACCGGCAGCGCATATTCAACAAGAACCGCCAAATGGGCAACTGCCCGCGCGGTGGCGAAGTCGTACCTGCCGCGATGCCGCTGGTCGCGCCCCAAATCTTCGGTACGTCCCCACAACGGGTATATATTATTTATCCCCATTTCGGCTACAACAGTTTTTATAAAATCAATCTTCTTTGATGTGCTATCGTTAAGTGTGAAAATCGTCTGTGGATACATTAAAGCGAGAGGAATCCCCGGCAAACCCGCCCCGGTGCCAAAATCCATTACTCGATTACCCGCCTTAATTTTCGCTACCAGGCTGACCGTCATAGAATCCGCAAAATGCTTAATCGCCGCATCACGTGGTGCAGTAATAGCAGTTAAGTTCATGTGACTGTTAGCATCAAATAACAATTGGTAGAATGTAAAAAATTTCTCTGAAATCTCGTCGCTGCATTCAATACCCAACTCACCGCAGCAACCTCGCAAAGCATCAACAAATTCATCTTTTATCATGGGATGATTATATTAATTAATACGGTGTATTAGCAAGAGCGAGAGGGGGGAAGGTAGATAATTTTAATAATCGTAGGGGCAATCCCTTGTGGTTACCCCTATGATATCTATATAACGCCTGCCCCTACATTTCCTTTCTCAATTCACTCAAGCATATCCTTAACTACTTTGCCTGCCGGGTTGCGGGGTAGTGAATCTATGAAGGTTATTATTTGGGGGACTTTATAGCTGGGTAGTCTTTCAAAGCAATGCCCCTTCACGTCTCTTTCGGTCAGATTGGGGTCGGCTTTTACGATGTATGCTTTTACTAATTCTCCCAGGTGAATGCGGACGCCGGTGGCGGGGACGCCTTTCACGGCGGCTTCTTTTACCCCGGGGCAACTGTGCAGCATTGCCTCTACCTCAACGGCAAATACGTTTTCACCACCGACGATTATCATATCTTTCTTGCGTCCCTTGATGAAGAAAAATCCATTTTCGTCCACCGCTGCCAGGTCGCCGGTGCGGAACCATTCTTTGCCGTTTATGGTGGCTATCGCATCGGAAAGACGGTCGGGTTGGCGGAAATAACCGCTGATTACTTCCTCGCGGTTGAACAGCAATTCGCCAGGTGTGCCAGGTTCCACGATATTGTCGTTATTATCTACGATGATAGCATCAACAAATGGTAGCAGGCGGCCGATTGAGTCCGTTTTTTCTTCAACATCGTCATTTCGCAATACGTGGGTCATGCTGATAGTTTCGGTAAGTCCAAAGAAATTGTGTAGTGAAACCCCGGGGAATTTTTGCCGGAGTGCCTTGATAACCGGGACCGGCATGGGAGAACCGGCATACGCCATTACGCGTAATGACGACCAGTTATATTTTTCTAACCCCGGCATAGCGAGTATCTTCTGAAATAGCGTAGGGACTGACAGGAAAGTGGTGATTTTTTCTTTCTGAACCAGATCCATCAATAATTCCGGCTCGGATACTTTTGTGATAATCACCGGTGTTTTCTGATACGCGGCATCAGGCAGCGAACTATATAGCGCGGTACAATGAAACATGGGATTGACCAGTAAATGAATATCATCAGTACTGAGTCCGTGGGCGTTGATGGCCGCCATCACATTAAAGATCAGGTCGCAATGGCGCATAATTGCACCTTTTGGGGTGCTGGTGGTACCACTGGTATGCATAATTATCGATATGTCAGTCGGGTCCGGGTTGATAGTTGGTGCATCCGCCATCTCCGCCAAAACCGCTATGCCATCATTTAATGTAAACAGGTGGTAATCGCTGCCGCTGCCCTGGTATGACATGACCGGAACGCCGCATTCCGTCGCCATCTGTATGGGAATTGCATCGACTGCACCACTGACGAATAAAATATGCGGTTCCACGGTGGTGAATATTCCGCGCAGGCTCTCTTCTTTCAACCAGGTATTCAGCGGGATAATCGCGCCACCCAACTTTTGTACTGCCCAATAAATCAGGTAATATTCCAATGAATTAGGCAGATATACAGCAATGCGCGGCTTTTCTGATTTTGCATTTGCCCAGATACCACCTGCCAATTTATCCGTGATTTCATCAGCCATTTTATAACTGATTCGTCGATTGCCATCTACGGCGGCTAATCCATCTGGATTTAATGCTACCGCTTCCCGCCAGAAATCCAGCGTGGTATTCAGGTTCGGCAGTCTTATCGGCAAAGCAGTATCGTTCAACAATTCCTGTAAATCCGGTACCATAATATCAACGACAAAACGGTTGCCATATTCATTAGGATGGTTTTGGTCTGCCCAGCAATTGCGGTTTTCGCAGATGTACGCCTGTATATTGGGGATATATTTACAATTATATTTTTTAGCGGCTTCTTCTTCCAAAATTCGGTATTTCGCTCCGCGTTCGTCGGTACCACCCGCTTTCTCGCAGTAATTGCCGTTTTCATCAATACGTTTTCCGAATACACCCAGTACTATCGCCCTGGCACCTACCGAGGTGATTTGCGCCAGACACCATTCCAGGTCTGCCGTCCAATCTTCGCAAGGGCGTTCGTTTTTCCACCAGTCATTCGCCCCAAATTCAATAACTACTACATCAGGATTTAAAGCGAGCACATCACGATGCAGGCGTTCTTTAGCCTCAACGAAGGTTTCACCGCCAACCCCGGTATTTATGAACTCGTGGGAAGGAAAACGATCTTGTAAAATATCGCTGTAACGGCCTGTCTTACCGCCGCATTCTGTCAATGAATCGCCAAAACAAATAACTCGCATGATAAAAACTCCCAGATGACTTATTAGACTTTTATATTTTCTATTTGTGATGCCATTTTACTAATAAAAGCATGTAATTACAAACATTTACCAGCGTAACGGGGTAAATTAGATTTAGAAAACAATTCCTTGGGGGGAATATGGACAGACAATATTATTTAGACATAGCGGCATTGGGTATATCGATGCCGGTAGCGGCAGATTTGGTTCTGCATGAGAAAGCCGACCATGACGCAATCTCAAAAGATGCGGAAAGATTTGCTGAAGTCTTAATTGAAACTTCAGAGCGATTCAAAATACCGCTGGCATTGCCGCACATGAACCTGGAACTGGAAAAACATGTGATGCTGAAAATACTCGGTATACCTGACAGCGAGAAAGATTCATATCATTTCTCCACTATACCGACTGATGAAATGGTGGCAAAGCTGGAATCAGCATCAATTGAAGGTTGGAATGCAGTTTTAGATGCGCATTTGGCAACTACAAAATATGTTATTGAGAAAAGTGATTTATTGCCTGTCGGCATGTGTATAGGACCATTTTCATTAATGACAAAGCTGGTTGCTGACCCGATAACCCCAATTGCTCTTTATGGCGCAGGAGTTACCGCAGATGAAGATGAGGAAGTTGCCATCATCGAAAAAGCTTTGGAAATGGCGGTAACACTGATATTGAAATCGATTGCCGCGCAGATAAGTTATGGCGCGAAAGCGATATTTATCGCTGAACCGGCCGGAAATAAAGTATACCTGTCGCCAAATCAAATAGAGGCCGGCAGCGACATATTTGAACATTTTGTAATGAAACATAACCGCAGAATCAAGAAATATCTTGACGATGCTGGTGTCGACCTGATATTTCATTGTTGTGGCGAGTTAATCCCGGAAATCCTGAAAGGTTATTCATCGCTGCACCCGGTGATGATAAGCCTCGGTTCATCGCGCAAATTATGGGAGGACGCCGCAATAGTATCAAAAGATATCGTACTATTCGGCAATCTACCCTCTAAAAAGTTTTATTCTGACGACTTAATAACCGTCGACCAGGTTAGAGAATTGGGCAGTGAAATAAAAAGAAAGATGAAAGAAGTAGGTCATCCATATATCCTGAGCAGCGAATGCGACGTCTTAAGCGTCCCCGGATGCGAAGAAACCATAATGAACAAAGTCATGGCGATACAGGAAAGTTGAGGTAAAAGAAATTTATAAAGAGAAGGATTTTTGCAAATAATCAGCATCATTTTTTAGTGACTGATATTATTAACAATTCTTTTTCATAGAGGCTTTTGCAAAACCAGTCGGGACTGACACCAACGCGGCTTCGCCACTCGGTGTCAGTCCCTGATTTACACTCGAAAACCCGACCTTATAATTTTTAATTATCAATTTTTAATTTTTAATTTCAACTAATACTTCCCTGCCGTTTTATACATTGCAATAACTTTTTCCGGCTGAATTTCTGCCAGGATGTTGTGGATGTTGCAGAATACGTAACCGCTGGATTCTTTCATTATCGGTAGGACTTGCTCAATTTCTTTCACTACATCTTCAACGCTGCCCAGTGGCAAGGTATGCTGGCTGTCTACACCGCCACCCCAGAATGCTATTTTGCCTTTGGCTTTTTCTTTCCATTCGGCGTATCCCTGTTTGCCTGCGCTCCACTGAACGGGGTTTAACACGTCAAATTTCGCCTCGATTATCATGTCAAGAATGTCGTAAATTGCGCCGCATGAGTGCATGAATATCTTTGTTTCCGGTGCGCTGGCATGCATGGCTTCGTTGAATCGGCGGAAATATGGCAGGAACAGTTCGCGGAATACAGTAGGCGACGCCATCAGACTGTTTTGGGTGCCCCAGTCATCAGCGGTTGCCATCAATACATCGACATATGGTGCGATTGCCGGTCCCATTTTCGCGGCGTTTTTCGCGGCATATTCACTGGACAGTTCATGCATCGACGCTACAATTTCCGGCTCTTCGATGCATAAAATAGGGAATACTCCGATGCCGCCATAAGCACCGATTGATATGCCGGGATTAAGATACGGCAGACTGGCAAAGATGGCGCGGTCGGTACTGGCACGCGCCTTTTGCAAAAACTTCACCAGTTCATCCAAATATTCATCGGTAATTATCCCATTTTTCTTCAAATGTTCTTCATGGGCCTTCACATCCGGTATGGGCAAGTCAGCGAGAAAGTCGATATTTTGCCCGGCATGTTCGGCATTGAACACATATCCGTCTGGAACCATCGTCGACCAACCATCCATTGAAATAGTGCCATCGGGTAATGCTTTATAAGCGTCTGGTCGTTGAACCTGTGCCTGCAGTCGTCCATTAAAATCGTAATCATGCCATATTTCCGGTTGTGGAAAGGCGTTAGTCATACCCGCCTCGACCACTACCACATCGCAATCCAACGCATCCAGAACATCAGTGTCAGGCAATGCCAGCATCTGTCCGGTATCGTATACCCGGGGTCGGCGCGGAGCCAAACCCAGAGCTGCTATCAACTTCGGATACCCAAAACAGCTTATCCCGGTAGAGCGCATTCCACTCAAATCTTTAGGCAATTTATCTGTCGGCTGAAAATTTAAAGCAGCCATAACCCGTTCGCGTCTGGTCATAATTATCTCCAATTTTAATGATGCAAAATAAATATGCGTTTGCGCTGGTATTATATAGAATTTTTGACATGATTGACATGATTAACAAGATGTATTTAAAAAAATCATGATAATCATGTTAATCATGTCAAAAAACAAAAAGAGAAAATAAACAATCTCTTATCTGCACTTAGATTTTCTGGTACAGTGAAAAATATTGGCAGTGGTCGTATACCTAACACAAATAAATTGGACAAGTGTTAAGTTTTCGGTTTTCAGTTATGCCTTGTAAAGGCATTTTAATCAGTAACCCCAGGCGCAAGCCTGGGGGAGAAATATAATCTTTAGTTGCGCCTTGTAAAGGTGCGTTTATAAAGTCGCCTTTACAAGGCTCATCATTGTTATCTATGATTTCCCCAGGCTTGCGCCTGGGGTTACTCATTATTTCGCCACTCCGTGGCTATTAAACTAATGACAATTTTACGGTTAAAGTTATGATACTTCAAAAAGTATGTTATTGAAATCCTGACTTTTTTATTCGAATTTGATTGCTAACGACCTAAATGTGTTCTCGTAAATGATGAAAATTAAAAGTAATTAAGAGAACTTAATTAAGAGAACTTTTAGAAGTAATTTAGAAGTAAAATAAGAGAACTTTTAGAAGTAAAATGATAAAAGACAACTTTTAAGATGAAATATTTTTATGTATATCCCCACCTTATTTGACGCAACCCGTCAGGATATCTACAATATCAACATAAATGCAGATTGCTGATAACGCTGGTATTGAAGAAATTGTTTTTGCTGCCCGACAGATGGCGGCGGATGAGGTTGCGCTATCCCCGACCGAGGAGATGACGCGGCGGATATTTGCGGTTGTCGGCAATGATTTTGATAGGATAGAAGAAACACAGGCGGTTGGTAAAAAGATTGAATATTCGGCTATTTTTACTGTTGGTGCAGTAGATAAAGTAGCCGCATTGCTTTTCATAACTCGCAGATTGCTTGCCGATGTTGCGGCCAGTCCGGCTGGACGTGAAAATGAAGCGGGACATGCCGATCTGACGATTTGTATTGAGACTCTATTTAACCTTTCCGCCCATGACGCTTTTACCAATATATTTGAGTTCACTGCTGCTGTGCCTGAGTTGGCTACATCAAAATTCTGGAAAAATGTTATTTCTCATGTTGTGTTTTTAATGGTGATGATGCCGGGTAAAGAAGAGGCTACCGTTGCATTTGTGAAAAACAACCAATTGGCACAGCGAGTTTTACAGTCAATGATGAATACCATTGATAAATCGGTGGCAGCACGAATTGTGAAAATGATGCAAAGCGGTGCCGGAACACAACAATCACCCGCGCCATACATGGCTGTTTGGCGGCAATTGGATTTAAGCACACCTTATTTACCCGGAATTATTCTGCAATGCGGGGTTATTCGACGTATAACCCGGGCGTTCAACCGGTCGGATTTTAAGCAGATTCTGCAATGGGTATGCGATGGCAATGAAATCAGCACTCGCGGGGTTTTGATTGCCGCACGTATAAAACTGGTGCGTGATGACTATGCTGCGCTATTAGAAGCAGTGATGACGAATGACAAAACACCGGCAATGCGAAAGGCGGTTGCAGCGATGGAAGTCGCCAGATTGAACCAGGAAGCGCGTCCAAAAGGCGGATTGGCGGAGTTTAACCGAATATTATTTGAAACAGCAATAAACACCAAAGATTCTGAAGCTATTGCCGGAAGATGTGCGGTCTATGGTTTGGGGTTAACCGCCGAATTAGCCGATGCGCTACTGATGATAATGGATGAAGCGGTATCGGTAAAAGTAGCCGAAGAAGCTCTCTGGTCGGTATTTGCCATGCGAAAATTGAGCCATGCGGAAAAGATAGTGGCGCGTCGGCGCGAGTTATTCCCCACATATCGTCGCGCATATGACCGCATGACAGAGATAAACAACCTGATGTCGCAGGTCTGGGAAACATATTCTGAAGATGAAATAACCTGGTGCATAGAACGACTGCGCAAATTGGCTGCGTTTCCTGAATTGGAAAAAGTGAAAGAATTGGCGAAAACTTGCCGAAGCAATAAGTTACGGGATATTCTGGTGAATGTGTAATCTCTGCGCAGCGGTAGGGGAATTGTCCCCAATTCCCGCGATGAACCGGAATAATGATGTAATAAAGCGTAAAAGCGACAGAACTTTTTACGGGGTGTTGTGATTTTTAACCTTATTTTGTCGTTAAATCCGGTTCGTCTTTATAATAAAAACACTGTCGCGGGAGCTGGGGACAGCTCCCCTACCACAAGGAATGTAACTTGAAATAAACCAAAAAGCGAGGCGCAAAATGTTAGAATTAGCTGATTTATCTTTAACGGTATCGATAAATGAATATAATGAAAAAATGAAGAAATATCAGTATAAATTAGTTTCTCTGCAACAAAAAATTCGTACTAAAAATATACCGGTAATGATAATGTTTGAGGGTTGGGATGCCAGTGGCAAGGGTGGCTGCATAAAAAGAATTACCGAAGGTTTGGATCCTCGCGGGGTGCGGGTATGGCCCATTGGCGCACCAAATGAGACGGAACGGCAATATCATTACCTGTGGAGATTTTGGAAAGATATCCCCGCTGCCGGGCAAATTGTTATTTTTGACCGCAGTTGGTACGGACGGGTGCTGGTAGAACGTGTCGAAAAACTGACCCCGCCAAAATTGTGGAAGATGGGTTACGAAGAAATTCGTGATTTTGAACAGACATTGTCGGAAAGCGGGATGGTTATTGTGAAGTTTTGGATGCAAATAAGCAAGGACGAACAACTTCGTCGATTCAAAAACCGCGAAAGCGACCCGCTGAAACAATGGAAAATAGGCCCTGACGATTGGCGCAACCGTGACAAATGGAGCGAATATGAAAAAGCCGCCGAAGATATGTTCAAAGAAACCCATCGTCCTTGCGCACCATGGCACATTATTTCAGCAGAAAATAAAAATTACGCTCGTTTGGAAACCTGCAAAATATTAATTGAGGCTATTGAAGAAAAGTTAGGTTAAGTGAGTTTACTCTTTAATCAACAAAAGCAAATGTGGACTTTGCCCATAACCCATTATTCTTCACCGCAAAAGTTCGCAAAAGACCACAAAAGAAGAGTTTAAGAAAACTCTTTGTGTTCTTTGTGTTCCTTTGCGGTGAATATTTATCAATTACATTAAATTACAATAAACTTGTTTAATGTCAACGTTCTTTGGATTTAAGGTACAAACCTGTTACTTTCCTGTTTAAAAATTGATATTTAATAAATTAATGGGTATAATTAATGTATAACGTGTGCAATTAAGAACGAGGTAATTTATTATGTGTAAAAATCATAGTAATAAAATAGGTTTCACATTAATAGAATTATTGGTCGTAATAGCCATTATTGCCATTTTAGCCGCTATATTATTTCCTGTATTTGCTCGTGCGCGAGAAAAAGCGCGTCACAGTACTTGTACCAGCAATCTGCGCCAGGTCGGCGCATCAATGCTTATCTATGCACAGGATCACGAGGAAAATATTCCCACCACCGGCGATGTGTGGAATACTGTCAACAGCGACCCTAAAATACTTATATGCCCTACAAAAACATCAATGGTAAATGGATATGTCTTTTTCAAACCATTAGGCGGAACATCGATAGGTAAATATTCCAATCCTTCTGAAATGTGGACATTTGCTGACGCCTCAGCTAACGCTGTTAATAATCTTGCCACCCTGCCGGCGCATATTGATGACCGCCATAGTGGAAAGAGCACGGTATCGTTTTTAGACGGCCATATTGCTACAACCCGCGCTAATCTATTGAATTATCTGCCGCCTAACCCACCAGAAGGATATGCCGCGCGATGGGCATTGGACGGTAATGGTGATGATGAATTGGGAAAGACAACTGGCACTGCAAACGGAGTAACATTTGCAAGATATTTATATGGTTCTGCCGCCGGAGTATTTGACGGAAATACTGCCAATATTTCTCTCACTCCCGGAGTAGTAGCCGGCAACATGACAGGATTCACCGTCAGCGCGTGGATATTCCCCACCTCGACAAACACAAAAGACAGAACAATATTATACGTTCGCAAAGCCGACAATAGCGGAACACGTTTGACGCTTAGGTTGGTTAACGGCACCGGTCTGATGCGTTGTTTTGTTTGTCCTACCGATGACGACACAAAAATGCTTGATGTATCAACCACCACCCCGGTACCTATCTACACCTGGACCCAGGTAACCGCCACCTTAGATTTCCCCACCAAAACCCTCAAGGTGTATATCAACGCCAACCTCAGTAACACCTACACCTACGGTGCACCCGATACCTTCACAGGTTTCCTCGCTACCCCGCCGGCAAATATGTATATCGGCGCAGGCGACACCGCCGGCACCAACGCTTTCAAAGGTCAAATAGACGAAGTAATCCTCTATAAACGCGCGCTAGACCCGGTAGAGGTTATGGCTTTGTTTGTGATATAAATGATGTTTTTCGACCATTTTTCTTCACATTTAATACTCCCGTAACAGCTTTTTAACGGTGTTGTAATCTATTCGTTTTCGTTTCTCTTTCACTGTATTGCGCTGTGTGGTAAAATTAATCTCGGCAATACCGTTAAATATTCGGAGTTATATAATTTTATGACTGAACAAAATAGTTATCCCACCCTTGACCCTCAGGGGACATTGACGAAGAAACCTCGTCGTCGTGTTCGTTGGGGTCGTATAATATTATTGTTGATTATCATCTGTTTGGCAGGTGCTTTCGCCGCTATTCGGTGGGGTCTGGGAATTAAGGATATGAAGACTGCTTTCTGGGCAGTTAAAGGTGCTGTTGAGAAGGTTAATAAAGTTCCACCGTTTCATAAAAGAACCAAAGTCAATATTTTGGTACTTGGTGCCGATGTTACTTTCGGTTCACCGTTCAGCCGTACAGACGTAATTAAATTAGTATCGGTAGATATGAAAACCAGGCGGATGTCAGTGCTTACCATCCCGCGCGATACCTGGGTAGAGTTGCCAAATGGGCGTAATGGCAGAATAAACGGCGCATACAGCATGGGTTCGTCAAAGGATCCGAAAGACCATATCGATAATGCAATAAATACCGTTGCAAAATTAGTATCCGCTAATTCCGGCGAGGCAATTGATATTCAGTATTTTGTACGATTACAACCGGAAGGACTGGTTAAAATAATTGATAAAATGGGTGGCGTGAAGCTGGATGTTGAAAAGAAGATGAAATACAGCGACCCATCACAGAATTTATTCATTGACCTGGAACCGGGGATGCAACTGCTAAATGGTTATAACGCCATGTGCTATGCACGATTTCGCCATGACAAGGAAGGCGATTATGGTCGCATAGAACGCCAGAAAAAGCTATTTAAAGCATTGGCAACCAAGATGAAAGACCCCAATGAGAAAATACGGGTAGCCAGTTGCGCTGGTGACATAATGGAGATGATGTATACTAATTTGTCATTAAATGATATGCTTTCATTGAAAGACCTTATATCTGGAGTGGGTATGGCGGATATCGATGCAAATAGTTTTACCTTGCCGACTCACCCTGAACGTATAGGCGGGGCAGCAGTGGTGGTGGTGAATGGACCGGAAGATGTTGAACCGGTGTTAAAAGATTTTCTTGATGGTCCCCGTCCGACGATAGTATTACTGAATGGGACGAAGACAGCAGGGCAGACGAGAAAAATAGAGGAATTGATTGATTCCACGAAATATAATATTATTGGCGTAGGAAATACAAAAGTTCCCATGCCGGTAACGACTATATATGCACCGAAAAAGTTCGTAACATCGGCGCAGGAAGTTGCAACTTCGCTGGGATTGGCTGTTGAAATTGAAACTAAAACAGTTGCACCAGCGATGAAAAAAGAGAAAAAAGGTATAACAGATGTACCATCCGGACAAATAACAGTAGTCATCGGCGATGATTACACTGAACCGGATAAAACAACGACACAATAATTGCAAAATAAGCAGTTGTTAAAGGAAAGAAAAAGGTAATTTATGGCAAAGCCACAGTACTTGGGTTTATCGCATGATATCACAACGGATGCGTTGGCGATAGATATGGCACGTTCAGTAGCATCGAAAAAAGGGCAAGGAATAACCGTTCTCGACTTGCGCGGGTTGACTGTTATCACTGATTTTTTCATTGTTTGCAATGGTTCATCACCATTGAATCTCCACGCCATTGCTGACGCAGTACTTGGCGATTCTAAAAAATTGGGTATCAAAGGCGTTCGTCAGGAAGGCGCGGAAATCGACGGCTGGGTTTTGATAGACCTGGGTGGCGTAGTAATACACATCTTTGACGCCGAGAATCGCGAGTTTTACGCATTAGAAAAATTATGGGTAGATGCACCGCGAGTTCCACTGCCTGAAGATGTTTTGGCGTAATATTTAAATATATCATGTAGGGAACGCCGTCCCCGGCGTTCCGCTGCAGAATCAAAAATAAAAAAATACGCTGTCACGGGAGCTGAGGACAGCTCCCCTACCTGTTAATTTATTATTGAGGAGGGGTACGTTATGACAAATAATTCGGCACTGAGCAAAATTTGTTTTCATTGCTTAAATACCCTGCGTGATGATGATGATATAACCTATTGCGATGGATGTGAAGCGGTTTATCATACGGCATGTCGCGAACGCCTCACAAAATGTTCCAACCGTAAATGCACATCCGGCCAAGTTATATCTGAAACACCGGTTGTTTTAGATAAAGAAACACCCGTTTCGACAATAATAGAAGAAACGCCAGTTAAATTACCAGAAGTAAAAGTAAACATCCCACCATTAGAAGATAAAGCGGAAAACCCCGAAATAGAAGCGTTGTTGGCAGAGATGGCAATACGAATAGACAGCGGGAAATTAACAGAAATTGAGCCGCGATTAGCAAAAGCAAAGGGGATAAGTCCGTATCACCCGGGAGTTTTGGAGATTGAAGGCGATTACTTATTGGCAAAAGGACAAAAAGGACGGGCGGCAATATGCTACAGACAATCTTTAGATATTGACCCGACAAACTCATTGGTAGAGGAAAAATATGCTACCTGTTTGTTTCTGAATAACCAACCGTCACTGGCAGCTAAACTCGGTCCCAATCTCGATTTTGATGACCCATTCTCAGTTCCCATGAAAAGGCCACCCTGGGCATCCGCATTATTTTCTGCCTTGTACCCATCACTTGGGCAATTATTTAATGGCGACTGGTTTAAAGGTGTAATTATCTTTGTTGTTGCCGGGATATTATTTAAATACAACAGTAATATCGTATATGCCGCACTGCAAAAAAATATGCCCCCCGGTCAAAGCACCTCTTTTTTCACAGAAATCAATGTTAATACTGTAAATACCACATTTGCAACACTTTTCAGCGGCGTCCCATTGCTGATAACAATATTCTATATACTCATTTGGGCATATTCAATCTATGATGCAATAGTTACGGCGAAAAGTAGAGCTTAAAGTTTCTAAAGATTTTATTAATACGAAATTATGTCGACAGAAGTCGGTTGCAATCGTTTGAAATCGATATAGTTCTGAAAACTGAAAACTGAAAACTAATTTCCAATTTACTTCAGCATCACCATAGTAACTCCGCCGCCGCCTTCGTTGGATTCGCCGGTGCGGATGGATTTTACCAGGGGGGAATGGTTGAGGATGTCGCGGACCATTTTGCGGAGGATGCCGGCACCGAAGCCGTGGACTATTCGCACCTCACGCAATCGGCTATCATACGCCATGGCGAGGTATTCGGTTAGCTGGCTTTCCGCGTCTTCCGCGCGAAGACCTACCAAGTTTATTTCGTTTTCTATCGCCGGTGCTTTTTCTGGTTTTGTCAGTGGTGTGTTGTTTTTTGGCGCGGAAAGTACCAGGTCGCTTACTGGTGCTTTCACCTTCATAATGCCCACCTGTACGGTAATCTCTTCCTTACCTACGCCGTCCTGCAATGCGACGCCTTTGTGACCCAGCGATACTACCATCACGTTTTGTCCCGCCTTCACACTCTTTAACCGTGGCAAATCGGTGGCGGCGGATTTGTTTTCATCCTCGCCGGGTAGTTGCGAAATCATTTCGTCGAGTTCGCGCAACACTTCACGGCTCTTTTTACGCAATTCCGGTTGAGCACCTGCTTTGGCGTCGCGGTTTTCCTTTATTGCCACCCGCAATTCTTCCAGCAGGTTGTTAACTTCCGACCGCGCTTTATCCAATGTTTCCCGCGCCTGGGTACGAACCTTACCGATGGCAGATGTTCGTTTGCTGTCCAGCTCTTCCAGCTCTTTTTTGTATTTTTCTGCCAGCTTTTCTGCTTCTTTTCGCTTGATGGTGGCGGCAGTTCGTTCGCGATCCAACGAGCGCCGTGCACTTTCCGCCTGTTTCAATACTTCTTCTATTTCCAGTGCTGATGTCCCCGCCGTTTCTTTCGCCTTGGTGATAATTTCTTTCGGCAAACCCAACCGTCCGGCGATGGCAAGGGCATTGCTGCTGCCGGGTAAACCGGATATCAACTTATAGGTAGGTCGCAACGTCTGCAGGTCAAACTCTACACTGGCATTCAGGAATCCCGGTGCGCTCTGGGCATATACTTTTAATTCGCCATAATGACTGGTAGCGATAATAGTGCAGCCACGTTCGTATAAATCGGTAAGTATCACCTTCGCCAGTGCTGCGCCTTCGGTAGGGTCGGTACCCGCGCCTAATTCGTCGAACAGCACCAAACCGCCTTTTTTAGCGTCTTTTAAGATACGAATGATAGCCGTCATGTGTCCCGAGAAAGTAGACAAGTTTTGTTCGATGGACTGTTCGTCACCGATGTCAGCAAATACTCCTGTGAAAATTGGTAGTCGGGAACCTTCCTCGGCGGGGATATGCAGGCCCGACTGCGTCATCATCGCCATCAATCCCACCGTTTTTAGTGTCACGGTCTTACCGCCGGTGTTTGGGCCGGTTATCAACATTACCCGGCGGTTATCCTCGCCCAGGGTAACGTCAATCGGTACAGCGTTTGCGCCCAACAGCGGGTGGCGCGCCTGGCGCAGGTATATTTCGTTGGCAATTCCGGGCATAATGCAATCATATTTCACCGCAAAACGTCCACGGGCAAATATCGCGTCAAGTCGGGCGGCGACATCAATATTCCGCAGCATTCCCGGCGCGCATTCTCCCGCCAATGCGGTCAGCGCGGCCAACACTTTCTGCTCTTCTTCCTTCTCTTTTCCTTCTGCCTCGCGCAGGTCATTGCCCAATTCGACGACGGCGAATGGTTCCATGAAAGCGGTTTGTCCGCTGGATGATATGTCGTGGACGATTCCCTTGAAGCTGTTTCGCGCTTCAATTTTCACCGGCACGCAAAATCGTCCGCCGCGTTGGGTGATAATCGGGTCCTGCAATAAATCGCTGCCCAGCACTCTACTTAATTCGCGTTGAATACCCTCGTGAAGAGCGTGAATGCGCCGACGGGCACGATTAAGCTCGGGACTGGCGGAATCAAGGATATCACCGCGGGGAGAAATGGCGTTATCAACGGCAGCTTCAAATTTAGGATATTCGGAAAATGCGGTTGTCTGGGCAGAAAGCAGCGGAAAACCTTCGGTTAATCGAGATAAAAAACGTCCCAGTCGTCGGCATGCCCCGGCAGTGGTGGATATATCCAGCAAATCCTGCGGCGACAATCCGGCTCCCTTGGACGCCAGCAGCAGCGATTCGCGAATATCGGTAATGCCTCCAAATGGCGCATCGTTGCCGCTATTGATTACCCGCACCGCCTCATCAGTCTCGCTGAGCCGGGCATTAATAATGGTAAAATCAGTCGATGGTTCCATGCGTGAAACAATGTCAGTACCGCGACTGGTAAGTGCACACGCCGCCACCATCAACAAAATCTTATCATATTCCAATAATCGTAGAGATTTATTGTCCATAATTTGCTTAATAAAAATATATTCTGAACGATTATAGTCAACCCAACCACCCCCTGCCCCCTCCTTGTCAAGGAGGGGAGTTATGGTAGTTAC
Source organism: Armatimonadota bacterium (assembly GCA_044344305.1). Lineage (GTDB taxonomy): Bacteria > Armatimonadota > Hebobacteria > CAIYQO01 > CAIYQO01 > JBAXQQ01. The sequence continues at coordinate 14,930 of JBIJDE010000008.1, read as the reverse complement.
TTGACAATATAATAGCTGATAAAATAATCAAAACCTTCATTTTAAATTCCCCTCCTTGACAAGGAGGGGTGGCCGAAGGTCGGGGTGGTTTTCGCCTACCACAAATCTCAGCCAATATAAATTCGTAATTCGTAATTTCTAATTCGCAATTATCCCCTGCAGCCTGCTAATTTCCACCCCCGGGTCGCCATTCACAAACAATGCCGATCCAACTACTGCGGAGGTCATGCCGGCTTCTGCCAACGGTTTAATGGTATCTAAATTCACCCCGCCGTCGCATTGTATCATCGGGTTTAGTTTCAGCTTATCCATCATCTGGCTTAATTCGCGCAGTCGTTGGTATGTGGATGGGATGAATGATTGACCACCGAATCCGGGATTTACAGACATTATCAGCACTGCATCCAGCATATCTGCTACCGGTTCAATGATGCTCACCGGGGTGCCGGGATTTATGGCTATTCCCGCCTGCATTCCTAATGATTTTATCTGTCCTATTAGGCGATGAATGTGCGGGGTTGATTCGGGATGAATGAAAATCAGGTTTACTCCGGCATCGTGGAATGGTTGTACCAGCGTCTCCGGGTGGTACGTCATCAGGTGGGCGTGAATGGGCATAGTTGTATATTTGCGCAAAGCCGATGCAATCATGGCGCCAAAGGTAAGATTCGGGACGAAATGATTATCCATGACATCAAAATGCAGTCCTGCTGCTCCACCGGCTTCTACCTGTGCGGTTTGTTCGCCCAACCGGGCAAAATCAAAAGCTAATAATGATGGATAAATGGGATATTTTTGCATTTCACTCCTCGATAAGGTAATGGCGGCCATTTTTACCGTCAAATATGCGTAATAATCGCGGGATTATGATTACGCCAAATTTACTGATAAATGTCACCACAGAAATATTTCGTTCCTGTAGATTACCCGCGGGATAAACCACTTCGCGCAATTTGCGGAATCTTTCCATTTTAACTTCAATAGACCTTCTCGCCGCCTTCATTACTTTATCTTTTACCCGTTCTAATTCGTTAAGCCATTTTTTTTGCATTGCTTTAGCAGTATTAATTAACGTCGGGTCATGGGCACCACAAGCGCGGGTGATATCGTTGCCCAATGTAGTCAGGTTATATTCAGCTTCGGAAAATAAATCTTCGTCACCTTCATGCAATGCTGTACGTGCCCAGGTGTCAATAATATCTTTCTCACCATCCAACAATCCAACCGGGGAATAATAATTCAGTCCCATCGCGGCAAAACCAGCAGCAATCTCTTGTGGGTAAACGGTTGCGCCGGAACGGGTACATAGTTCTGGCATCGGCGTTTCAAAAAATGCAAAAATTCCTGTTAATTCCGCCCAATATGTTATTTCAGACGGACCAGCAACAAAAATATAGCTGCAAAAAACCATCTCCTGCACTACTGGTCTCAACGCCGCATTTGGTATGAACAATTCAGGAGAATCAACAAGAATTTCCCGCATTTCGTCAGCGGTTAGTTCCTTATAATTATTCACGATGAACTTACCATCGTGGTAACGAACTTTACGGCGGGTGCCGTCAATCATTAAGAAAAAGTTGCAAAGGTCAGCAGGTTTATCTAACGGCGGGTTGTAACCGGCATTTTTATATTCTGTAAAACTGGCATGAACATACCCGGTGGATACCAGCGGAAAATCTATCTCGCGTTCCATGGCAGGAATGGCTAATTTTCGCAGTGCCGGTAATCGTGAGTCACAGATAACAAGTCCATATTTTGACAATAAATTGGATAGCATTCGAGCGTTAAAATCGCCAAAATCTTCACTTTTATTGGCAATTTCGCGCATCCATTCGGCAATTTCAATATCCTCTGTTATCCTGGCGAAATCATCAATAACTTCAAATATCTGTTGAATTGGCAAATTGCCAACCGGTGTCCATTTTGCTACATCATCCCAATTCGCCTTTAGTTCGTATTGACGAAAATTTTTATCCCAACAGGAGATATGGTCGGTTTCATCGCGGTCGTCGTCGTCACTGGCAAGCCAGAATATCGCCACCGCTTCATCGCCATTGGCAGATAAATTATCAGCAATACCGATGGCGGTAATCGCTTTATACATGGTGTAAACCGGTCCGCATAATAATCCGGGTTGTTGACCAACGGATATTATTTTTGTACTGCAAGTAGCAATTTTGTGGGCATTGGCAATAGCTATTTCATCCGCACCAATTTTCGTATTATATTCTATCAACGCGGCAGAAATCTCCGACCGGTCTGGCATGTAACATGATTTTTCAGCCTCGCCAATCTGTATTTTCCCACTGATGATGTCTGCTAACATCTTATTGCCGGGGATTATTTCAGTGTATGAAATGTCTATAAGTGGTTTCATTCGATAATTTCGCGAACCGCGGCGATTACGTCCTGTACACCCGGTATCATTGCCGCTTCCAATTTAGGTGAAAATGGAATAGCGTGTTCTGGCGGGGTCAGTCGCATTACCGGAGCACTCAGGTAGTCAAATGCTACCCGCATAACCTGAAATGCGATTTCTGCTGCTGGTCCGGCACATGGCATAGCCTCGGTCAGCACAATGGCGCGACCGGTTTTCTGTACGGATTCCGCGATTATATCGGTATCCATCGGTTTCAACGAGCGCAGGTCGATAACCTCGACGTTAATACCTTCCTTTGCCAAATCGGCGGCGGCCAGGGCGGCGGTATGCACCATTTTTGAATATGTAATGATCGAAACCGCGTCGCCGGCACGGACTACCCGACCTTTGCCCAGTGGTATCGGCGCGTATTCATCGCTTAATGGCATGCGTACTTTATACAGGTCTTTATGTTCAATTACCAGCACCGGGTCATCATCGCGAATGGCGGATATCAGCAGTCCGCGGGCATCCTCGGCGGTTGACGGAGCAACTACTTTTAACCCGGGTACATGCATGAACCATCCTTCCAACATTTGCGAATGAGTGGCACCGTAGCTTCTACCGGCTCCGGCGGCTGCACGAATGACCATTGGAACCTTTGCCTGTTCGCCATAAATCTCGCGAAACTTCGCGGCATGATTCACTAATTGGTCAACGGCAAGGGTGATGAAATCCATAAACATGAATTCGATAATCGGCCGCATACCTGTTAAAGCCGCACCAACCGCAATCCCGGTAAATCCACCTTCTGAAATGGGAGTATTTACAATGCGTTCCGGCCCAAACTCTTCGATTAAACCGCGGGTAACGCCAAACGCGCCGCCATATACGCCAATATCTTCGCCCAAAATGACGACATTATTGTCGCGGCGCATCTCACCGGCCAGTGCCTCACGAATGGCATCAGCATAGTATACAATTTTTGTTGCAGTAGTCATAAGCTATTAGACAATCATTCCACAAAAAGTAACGATTTATGAATAGAGAAGAGAGAAAGGAGAAGAGAGAAAAATTGACAATGGGTAGTTAATAATTATTAGAATAATTCGTAATTCGTAATTTCTCTCTTCTCTCCTCACTCTTCTCTCTTCTACTTATCTTCCCATTCCAACTTTTTGTGAACGTTGTTCTGTTTTCCCTTCTGTTGGCATGCTGGGTGCGATGATAATTTCGGCTTTCTGCATTTCGCGCAGGTTGCGGGCACCGATGCTGCCCATGGACAGTTTCAACGCGCCGATGTAATTCATCAGCCCGTCGTCGCGTTTTGCCGGTCCCAGCAGAATGTCGTGCAATGAACCCCGGGTGCCGACTTTAATGCGGGTGCCGCGCGGCAGCGTTGGCGATGATGTCGCCATTCCCCATGAGTAACCTTTTGCTGGTGCTTCGTTGCTGGCGGCTAATTGCGACCCCAGCATCACGGCATCTGCACCTGCGGCTATCGCCTTGCAGATATCGCCACCGCTGCGCATTCCGCCATCGGTAACAATTGCTACGCGACGGCCATTCTTGGCTTCAAAGTCGTCACGAGCGGCGGCACAATCGGCGGTAGCGGTGATTTGCGGCATACCCAATCCACATACGCGGCGGGTGGTGCATATAGCCCCAGGACCAACGCCGACTAAAATAGCATCAGCACCGATTTCCATCAATTCGTATGCGGCATCATAACTTACACAATTGCCGATAACCAATGGGCAATCGATAGCATTCTTAATCGCTCTTAAATCTGGTGCAGTATATCTTTCTGCGATATGGCGCACCGTGGTCACCGTTGCAATAACCGCGAATGCATCTACCGCTCCTGGCCCTATCAGCCTGGCGATGCGTGCTGCGTTCATCGGGGTGGTGGATACCATACATGGCACACCGGATGCCTTCACCTCGGCAATGCGTTTTAAAATCAGTTCATCTTTAACCGGCGCGCGATAAATATCCTGTATCAACCCGACAATTTCGTCGTCGTCAGCATTGATAATCTGTTCGATAACTGATTGATAATCTTCATATTTCGTATAGATTCCTTCTAAATACATCATTCCTACGCCGCCCAATTTGCCAATTGCAATCGCGAATGAAGGGTCGACAACAGCGTCCAGCGACGCGCCAAGAATCGGTAATTCCAGTTTCAAACTGCCAATATTAGTGGATACATCGCAAAGTTCCGGGTCAATTGTAACAGCCCCCGGCACCAAAGCCACTTCATCAAATCCATAACCACGTCTGGCAAAACGGTTGCGTCCAATTTCAATAGACATTTTCTTCTCCCAATTATAAAACACAAAAGGGGTCATCAACCCCAAAAGCAACAAATACGACAGGTAATACCGCCGTTTAATACCTTTCGACAAACTGAGGTGGTATCCTTCTGGAAATTGTGAAAAATATGAAATTTAAAGAAGGGGTGGTTTATGTTTTTAGAAGTCGATTGAAGTCGTGAGCAATCGTTTGAAATCGAAATTTTATTAAATTGACCTACTAAATACAACCAATGGTTGCAGAAATTGGCTTGATATATAGTAAATGCCGTACAGGTTATTACTTGTACGGCGTATTGAATAATAAAACAATTTCCTTCATAAATTTAAGTCACAGTTTGGAACTGGGCGGGAGCCCGGCACTATTGGCAGTATTTTGATTTATGCAACAAAATTAACAATCATTCTTTTTTAAACCGGAGTACGCCGGGCTGCGACCCTGTTCCAAACGGTGACTGCATTTAATTAAATATTGCAAAATTTAAAAAAATAACTTTATCATATTTGTCATTTCCACTCTTCTCTCATCACCCTTCTCTCTTCTTCTACTTTTCTCCCGCGTTCTCTCTTCCCTGGGGTGGGATGTAGATGGGTAGACCTTTGGGACCGAGTTCTTTTCCTTCGCCGCCGGTGTCGGAGGCGGTGGAGAACTTGGCACCGAGATTTTGCATTATTACTGATACTATTCGCTGTTTTTTGCCGATGTTTTCGGTTAAGTCATTGGTGGTTGTTTTTAACTGGTTCAGGATAATGCCGCCCTTGCCGCGCGGGTATCGTACTATGCCGCCGTTATTTACTAATGGGAAAACCTTGTTGGTGTACCAGCCGGGTAATTCGCGGATGATTTGTACTTCATCAAGACCGACTAATTTATTATTTTGTCTGGAACGCACGGATAGCGCAAATAGGCCAACAGTTTTCTTAGCATCAGCACCATTCACATCAAACGATACCGGGTCGTTGTTGTTGGGCAGTTCTTTCTTTAAGGCTGATACGCCGTCAATGCGCAGGTCGCAATCTTTCACGGTGTCGTAGTTTGAGTTATTCCACACGTTTACAGTTTTAATTTTCGATGCCACCGGCAGGTTAAATGTATATAGCTCATTAACTGGCTTATTGGGGTCATAACCCATCTGGTCGATGTACCACCACATGTCAGCGTTAAATAGGCCATTCACCAGGGTGTATGGACCACCGCCGTTTGTCTCGGGATAATTCGGGTTTGGGGTACCAAAACAGAACGGGGCAATATCATCGCCATCGACGCAATAGGTGAACATATCCTTGCTGACGTTGCGCTGACCCGACCATGGTGCTATAACCTGATCGGTGAATTGCGCAATGTCGCTGCTGCTGATGCCGGCAGAAAGGATATCCGGCAGCAGGCGCACACGTTCACGTCGGAACTCGCGCATTACATGCTGGGTTCCTATTAATTTATTAAACAACGGCAGATTTTCCGGCTCCAAACCCCACAACATAATATACCCGCCGGCGTTGTTATATGCGGTAACGTTATCGGTTTTTGCCAATAAATTAGTAAGATTATCTTTACTGGCGGTGATTATCGCAATTGGGGTTATTTTAGCGTTCAAAGCGTCATCAATTGTTGCTGTCTGTTTGCAATTCAGTCCCAGTTTTTTCACAAAATTATCGATATTGGCATTATCACCGGTGAATGACGCGACCATTGCTGATGGCGCGGTGTAGCTATCGGCAGTGGTGAGCATATTCACTAATAGCGTTTGTGCCGCCGGTTCGGTCAATAATTTTTCACCGACTTTCATTTGGGTCGCGATGATTTCGCCATCACCGCCGGAAATTTCAATTAATACTGTATCTGCCAATGCGCTGCTGCAACTAACCCATCCGCGTACTGACCCGCCAGGTTTTGCCCAGGTTGCTTTTGAAGTTGCGTCGAAACCTGCCCAATTGGATAATTCACGACTGTTTAGATTATTCAACAATGGTGTTCCGAGGGTAGCAAAATTAAAATATGAACCTTTATTATCGGACCCGGCATTTAATGTTACGCCTAATTTATCGCCTTTTATAGGAATCTTTTGTTCTAAAATTACAGTTCGTCCACCCGCTTTTGTATATGCGACAATATCATCCATAGAACGACCGGGATTTAGCGCGTCATTAGGAATTAATACTATGCCCGCCGGATCATCCAGATTCAACAGGTTAGTTATTGATGTCGATTTTATACCAAGTTTCGCGAGTTCCAGAGAAAAAGCAGGTTTTTCTTCCAATACATAAATATTACGTTTAATATTTAATGATTTCACTCGCGGGTATATGGTGATTTCCTTAATATCTTTGAACGATTTGCTACCGGGTTGGGTGACTTCCAATATTAATTCGCCGGCTGTTCTGGCATTAACAATTGGCGCGTTAAAACTGATTTCCAATTCTTTGTTGAATCCCGGTTCAATGGTTAATCCTTCGGTGCCGGTGGCGGATATCTTGCCATTTGTCTTTATTGTCCAGGTGAAAGTAAGTGGTTCTTTGCTGAAAGTATCGTTAAATACCTTGATGGTGCGGGTAATTTTTTCTCCGCCAAAGAATGAGCTATTGTATTCGCGGGTGAATGCGGCAAGGTCGCTCAGCGAGTTCCAACATTCATCGGTATTTTCCATTCCCGTCCATGGACAGGTAATGGCAACATCGTTCCAGCGGTAACGTTGGAACAGGTATTTCAGATATTTTGCATAAGATTTTATCGCGCCTATTTTCCCGGTATTTGCCAGTTCGCCGCCAATCCACGCATGGTCGCTGTCGTTTCCTGCAAGATACGCAACTTCGCCGGCGGCATACGGGTTCAAACCGTTCCATTGCCATCCACCATGAGCGCGAATTCCCGTCAGTGTATAAGCGTTATCAGGATGAAAACCATCCTCGGCGTAGTGCGGGTTATATATATCGGCATAGTTATCTTTCAATGCGCCGGCACCATCCAGCATTGATGGTCGGGTGGGGTCTAACTTTTTCGCGACATCAATCAGGTTAATCTTGGCGGCTTGCTCAATTTTTTTCATTTCAGCGTCGCCGTTTACATTTGAGCCATTAATCATAAGTAATTCATTTTCCAGGCTGTAGACAATAATTGATGGATGGTTGCGATATGCCTTTACCACTTGCTCAATATGCTCATTAAAGTTTTTCCAGGTTACCGGGTTTTGTAGTGAATATGTGATGAACATGCCATCAACCATGGTGGATAATCGCCCGGCGATGCCGTATTTATCCATAAATTCCAACTGGTCAATGCGGTGGTTTACTCCCACGTCGCCATTAATATCGGTGCTGAATCGTTCGAACCTATTGTTTCCCTTGTAAAAATGTTCCAGTTTCGCTTCCGGAGTTTCTCCGCTGAAACCACTGAGAAGATTCCAGAAGTTGCGACGCAGGCCATTAATGCGAATATATTTACCGTCAATCTTCACCTCGCGGAACCCGAAGGTATCCTCGCGGATGTCAGCAATACCGTCAACTGTTACCGTCGTGTTTAGAGTATATAGCGTAGCGGGATTTTGTTGTGGCCACCACAATTTTGCATCCGGCCATGGACTGGTAAGAACTATCGTTTGCAAACCACCAGCCGGTACTATAGCAGTTATCCCCGGTAATGTTTTCTCTACTTTACCGCTACTCTTCAATATAGCTGTGGCTGAAACAGTTATATTAGCCGGGGTGATACCCAGGTTTTTGATATTTACCTCTGCGGTTATCACTTTGTTATTTTGTTCAAACTTTTCGTTAGTTACCGATGTCTTTATGAATACATCATCAATATGTACCGGTGACCCTGTTACCACCAGCGATACCGGGTCTGTAATCCCTACCTTCAAGCCATGGGAATCCCCTTTGCTGGACGGATAAATAGGAGCAATGAAATGCTGCGAGTATTGACCGATATTCTCCGCCGGTAGGTTTCGCTGGCTATTGTAATCATTGGTTTCAAATGCATAATAAATATCTTTGATACCGATGCAGATCTCATTTATTTTACCGGGTTGAATAGCATTTGTAATATCGCATTGCCAGGGAACCCGGGTACTCTTGTGAGATTCAACGAATTTCCCGTTCACCACAACTGAAGCAATCCAGTTTGTCCCGCGAAAATCGAGGATAAAGCCACGGTTTCCCAACTGTTCCGGGATATTTACCCGGCAGCGATACCATACCCGATGTCCAAATATATTTGATGGCAACTGATCCTGATAATCACCCGGCACATTTATTCCGCGCCATTGCAAGTCTGCCGGGATATCCTTCACCGGTTCCCAGGTATCCTTATTCATATTCGGGTCGTCGTAACGGGCAATTTGCCAAAGACCATTTAACTGTGTTGAAACACGTTTTTCAATTATATCTCCGGGTCGGTCTTCATTAAGTTTATACACTTTTTCTGCGGCTTGCTTATCTTTATCGGTATTATATTTCTCACCCGGTTTCAGAATGCTGTCCGGATGCCAATCGCCATTCACCAGGCACAAGCAATCGAATGCCGCGGTGAAGTTTGCGCCGGTTTTTGGACCAAATGATACTTCCAATGTATGCATTCCGGTTTTCAAGTTTACTTTACCGGCGTCAAACCAGCCCAAGTCGGTCCAAAACCAGATTCGCGAGACGTTGGTGGTCTGGTTAAGATTAGTTATCACTTTCCATTCACCGTTGTCTATGCGCCATTTGGTGATTGCCCGTACCCGTTCAAATCCGATTCGTAGCCACAGATTATAATCACCATCGTTCTTAACGTTCAGATCGTAACGAAGTATGCCGTTTTCTTTCAAGCTTTCTTTCACCCATTTACCTTCGCTGAACTCCTGCGAACCGACTGATGGCTGTAACGGTTTGGCGACATTCCCTAATGTGTAAGAGTTTGCCGTTTCTGCTTCACGCCATATAAACTCTGGTGCAGCATTAGCAGTTATATAGATTGCAATTAAAATCAAAAAAAGAAAATAGCGATTCATTATTCTTTGCCCCCGTCAGCAGATGCTGTAACCATGTAATAATTCCCGGTCGTTGTTAATATAGTGGTCTTTCCTGTTGCAAACTCGTATGATGCAATATTATGTTTACCCTCAGCATTTTTTATGGTAAAAATAACTTTCTGCCCTTTTGCGGTAACAACTGGTCGGTATTCTTCGTCTTCATTGGCGGTTAATCTGGATATTTCTGTACCATTAGCATTCATTTTATAAATATATGATTTGCCATTAATAATATTTGTAAAGAAGATAGTCTTTCCATCCAGGGTCATTACCGGATTCATACCGCCATTTTTAGTTATCTGCTCTTCGCCGGTTCCATCACCATTAATGATGAAGATATTGGTTTCTTTGTTGCGGGTTGACTGGAACAATATCCGTTTGTTATCTGGGGTAAATACAGGCCAAGCTTCTTCACCGGGGGTATTCGTCAATCTGGTCTGGTCGGTTCCGCAATCCGCTTTCATTACATAAATTTCTTTATTGCCGTCACGGTTTGATATGAACAGTATCCACTGGTCATCTGGACTAAATGATGGCTGGCAATCTTCTGACTTATTGCGGGTCAGCCTGATGGGTGATGAACCGTCTGAGGCACTAACTACAATTTCGGTATTCTTTGGGGTTACTTCGGTACGCCCTGTCCAAGTGTATACAATTAATGAGCCATCACTGTTTAAAGCGCAATCCGCTGCTTTTTCTATTACAGTTTCAATTTCACCTGTTTGATTTGGAATAGTGATAGATGATTTACTGATATCTGCAGAACTTTGACATGCATAATCAACGCCAGCTTTTTTAAAGGTAGGATATAATACTGATGTCGGTACAATCTCTTTAGCCTGACTTTGGCTCTGCCAGAATAGCTGCAATGTCCATCCGCCACCCCCCTGAAAGAACTCAACAGTAATTGGCACCATTTTATTTGCTTTTAATTGTACGTCGCCACTATTGGGAGTAGCACCGTGGCCAGTCCAGTTATCTATCAGCTTTTGTCCGTCTACTGTAACTCTTATTCCATCATCACTGATGGTGGTAAAAGTATATTTTTCAGTGAATTTTGGCATTATCATGCCTGTCCAACGTACTGAGAAGTTCTCATTTCCTATCAGCGCGTCAATCGGCGCATTTCCCGGGTAATTTATCATCTGGTCAATTCTGGTGCCTTTTAACTCGTCAAAATTAATGCCTTTATACATATTGATAGTCAAACCAGTACCAGGCCTGATTGAAAATGCCTGGGTTGCAAGCAATACCAATATCACGGGAAGTAACCACTTATACATAAATTACCTTCTTTTGAAGCTGAATAATAAATTTGTCTACAACTAACTACTGACAGAAGCAATATTTTCGTCAGGAAAGTATTAATCTTACACTGTTAAATGACAAATATAATAACGTTTAATATGACACTATGAAAATGAAATAGTTTTATTTATAGTGTTGTTGTGGCAATGCGGGCATGAGTATTTGCTATCCAGTTATATATAGTTAACAGTCAATAGATGAAAACGGTAGACAATAGACGTGTTTTTGAAGGTTTGTATTTATACAAATAGAAAAAGTATTAAGAAATAAATTTTGAAGGGTATTTTAATAATGGAAAAATGTTATATTCAGAATGGCGACACCATTCTTTTTCAGGGTGATTCTATCACCGATTGTGGTCAACGCGATGCGCAGGACCACATGGGTGGCGGGTATGTAGCGATGATAGCAGGTATTCTCGCGGCACGATACCCGGATTTAAAGTTGAAAATCATCAATCGCGGTATGGGCGGAGACCGTACGGTTGAATTGTTAAACCGTTGGCAGGAAGATTGCATCAGTTTGAAACCAGACTTGCTTTCCATTAAAATCGGAGTCAATGATGTCTGGCGCAAAACCGGTGAATGGAACGAACAGAAATATGTTCCATTGGAAGAATATAAAGTGAATTTAACGTCACTGGTAGACAAGGCATTGTCATCTGGCATCAAACGAATTGTATTGGTCAGTCCAACCACCATTGAACAAGATAATGATGGCGAGTTAAATCAGATACTCACCACATACGCCGACTTTGCACAGCAGTTAGCAATTGAACGCGGCTTGTTATTCGCTGATGTCCGCACTCTGTTGATGAAAGCCCGCGCCGAACGTCCGGAAATTATATGGACTGGCGACGGATGCCACCCGACGACTGCTGGACATGCATTAATCGCAGAAGCATGGCTGAAAGCGGTTGGAGCGTAGAGTAATCTATACCGTTTCGACGTGCTTAACGACTGTTTTTTATATCAGTTACTAAGCACGTCGAAACAAGTTTTAAATATTATATAAACTCAACCCGATAAGGTGTCACTTTTATTATAGAAAACTCAGGGTCATTTGCGTCTTTGAAATAGGTAATCCAGGTTGGCTGCCACAAGTTGCTTTTCACTACTGGGTCATCAATAATTTCCGCGTTACCAAATAATCGCAGAGATTTAGCACCGGTGGATACTGCCACACAAACTTTAGGGTTTGCAGTGATATGAGACATTTTAGCACTACTTTTACCTGATGCATACCAGATAGTACCATCATCATCAATTTGGGCAATATACATAACTCGACTTGATGGTTCATCTCCATCTACCGTAGATAACACAGAGTTTCTGTGAGCTTTCAAAAATTCAGAAGCTTCAACATTTAATATATTTGACATAAACCTTTCTCTCCTTTGAAATAGGTAGTTTGTATATACCCACAGTCAGAAGATTATAATCATCAACATTAATCAACCTAAACTCCCAACTTAATAGGTACTATAAAGTTGGGAGTTTAGGTTTAATTTATTGGGGTTAGTCAGTTAGCAATCAAATTCGAACAAAAAAAGTCAGGATTTCAAATTGTAAACTTTCTACTAGTCACTGAACTTGTCGAAGTGACCCTGACTGAAAACTTAAAACCGAAAACTTAAAACTTGTCCAATTTATTTGGGTTAGTTTTTTTTGTTATGCTTTATGAAGGAATTATAATAATTAACCCCAGGCACAAGCCTTACGCTTATACACATTTATTCAAATGAAAAATAATGTGTTATTTGAACCGACCACACGTGGTCGAAATGAAATGTTTTATTAAATGTCTATTAAGGTTAAGGCTCACGACTGGGATTACTTATTATGTCACCACTCCTTGACTATTAAAGTCATGATGTTTTTAGTAAAATTTGATAAAATTTCACAAAATATCGATAAAATTATCAAAAATATGGTATATTATGGTTGTATTTGTGAGATTTTCACAAATTTGCCAATAAAGAGGTTAAAATGTTAATAGATTTCAGATTTGAGAATTACAGGTCATTTAAAGATAATGTCACCTTTAGTATGCAGGCGACGAAATTAAAGTCGCGTGACACATTAATGGATGACAACGCTATATTTGAAGCGAATGGTCATCGATTATTAAAATGTTCTGCTATTTATGGTGCAAATGCAAGTGGGAAGAGTAATGTAGTGCGCGCGATGGATAGTATGAAGAAATTGTTATTTAATTCGATGTTTAACTTTCAAGCAATTGATGTTGAGCCTTTTGCATTAAATGTTGACACTGAAAATTCGCCATCGGAATTTGAAGTTCTTTTTCTCATTGATGGTATATTATACCGATATGGTTTCAGAGTTACAGCTAAGGTTATTGTTAGCGAATGGTTATATCATACTCCCAATAAAAAAGAACTAATGTTATTTGAAAGAGACGGTCAGGTCATAAGAATACAGAATAAAACATTTAAAGAGGGGAAAGGGTTGCAGGAAAAAACTCGGGATAATGTATTATTTTTAACTGTTGTTGCGCAGTTTAATGGTCAGATTGCTCTAAAAATACTCTTATGGTTCATGGAGTTTCAAATATTAGCAGGAATTAAAGCATTAGATAGTAACATATTGTCTATAGATTCGTTAAACTCTTTAGCATCTAATTTTAATCAAAAAATTATTGATTTTATTAAATCATTCGATACAGATATTCATGATATCTTTGTAGTAAAAAAGGAAAATGATGATGAGTCATCTGAATATCCTGAAATAAAAACCAAGCATCCTTTATATTCAAATAACGGTAAAATAATTGGGTTTAAGTTATTTGATTTATATAAACACGAATCTGAAGGAACGAAAAAGATATTTGGTTTAGCATACTACATATTGAAAGCTATCCAGAATGGCGGAATATTAGTTATTGATGAGTTTGACGCAAGATTACACCCAAGAATTACTCGTGAAATTGTCAATTTATTTAATTCAAAAGATGCTAATCCAAATAACGCTCAATTTATTTTTATAACTCATGATACCAACCTTCTTGATTACAGATTATTGCGTCGAGACCAGATATGGTTTGTTAAAAAGAATCGTTACAGTAGTTCTGAACTATATTCTTTATCTGACTTAAAGATACGAAATGATGCATCTTTTGAGCAGGAATATATTACAGGAAGGTATGGTGCTATTCCATTTGTAAATAGAATAAGTTTAACTCTTGAAAATATAATGGAAAAAGGTGAGGAATATGGCAAGGGGTCAAAATAATAAATATGGAAGTTCGTATCGAAAACGAATAGATGGCGGTGTAACTCCTTCTGTCAGGTTCTTGATAGTTTGTGAAGGTGAAAGAACAGAACCTAAATATTTCAAAGGCTTTCCTTTAGTAACTGCCGATGTTGAAATTATTGGAGAAGGTTACAATACTGTTAGTCTTATAAATCGTGTTATATCGTTACGTAAAGAATTAGGATTTTTAAATAAAACTGATTATGTTTGGTGTGTCTTTGATAAAGATGATTATTCTGACAATAACTTTAATGCAGCGATACACAAAGCAGAAGCTAATGGAATAAATGTCGCTTACTCAAATGAAGCTTTTGAATTATGGTATTTGCTGCATTTTGATAGACATGATTCAGCACTGCATAGGGAGCAGTATATTGATAAACTATCAGAAAATTTAAAATTTAGATATACAAAAAATTATAATGAAATGTATTCATTATTAATAGATAATCAGCCGATTGCTATAAAACGCGCTAAAGAATTATATCAAAAACGTTCATCTTCACCGGCAAATGATAATCCATCTACAACGGTGTTTAAATTGGTTGAAGAGTTGAATAAATATATTAATGACGGTAAATCATCTCACTGCCAAATATAGTGATCATTATCTCACTCCACGTCATCATGTCCAAATTTCATATCTTTTGGCTTTTCAATACAGATT
>JBIJDE010000633.1:0-2700 GCA_044344305.1 Armatimonadota bacterium | reverse complement strand
GCTTAAGCCACGATAAAGGTTTTCCAGATATGGCGAGAAATAGACGGCCATCGCGCACGGTAATTCCATTTACGCCAGTATCTAATTTTCCGTCGGACATTGCCCAAGGTTCACCTGCAGGTGCCGGGTTTGGCGCGTTGAAAATAGGGCGTCCGGAGAACTTATTCTGAGTATCTACCCGATAAATATAATTCGTAGTCAAAGCATATCCAAAACGGTCGTCACCAGTTACCGCGTGGGGACCGTCAAATCCAAACGGGAACATACCGGCACCGAATTGTTTGACGCCGTCCAGGTCAGTTGCCATTAGCGAATGCCCGCTTTCCGCGACTGGACTGCTTATCCACATGCGGTCACCGATTGCCGCTACACTGCTGCCCGGGCAATGGTCCGCAAGCCATCCGCCGCCGCCTTTCGCCGGTTCTGGCGCCCACCAGCCAGGGATACCGGCGTTGTAGAGCGTCATTTCATAGGTTAATTTGAATTGTGGTCTGGCGATGGCGTTCCAGGTATATTCACCCGGTGGTACTATCGTACCCGTCATATCTTTTAAATTCCATGGTTCCTGGGTCGCGCCTTTGTCTCGCGGTGTTTCCCCCACTAATCGACGTACTAATTTACCGGTCTTTTTGTCATGAATGTCCAATGCGATTATGCCGTCCATCGGCATGTTATAATTGATATTAAATGGCGTCGGTGGTTCAACCCCGGGTGATTCAATACGGTCACCCAAAGCGACCAGCGGGCACATTATTTCAATTATACCATCGCTTTTTTCCGGAACTATCGGACCCCGTACTTTAACCGCCCAGGTGGCTGCCGGATTTGTAAACACCATCTGTACAATCGAACTGGCAGCAACCGCATCAATCGGCTGTGTCCAATTTCCCTTTGCGGCTGTAGCAGGAACTTTTTCATCTGCCGGGTCCAGCATTTCCATGCGTAAGTCAGCAGGTTTTTCTAAAAACAATACTGTCCCACTGATAGTCTGGCGAATTCGCCAGGCAGCGATGTTTAACTCAGATACCCCAGCGTCGGCGACTCTGGTGGTACGTCCCAAATCAAGGGCATTATAATAGCGTTCCTGCAGGCAAACTATTCTGCCTATTTTCATATCACGCGGTTTGGTGTCGGCAACATCCATTACATCAGAAAATCGCAATGCGCGTGTTTTTGTATCTTTGGGTAAATATTTCACCATACCAGGACGCAGTGTTATCCATTGCCCATCATTCATAACATCGCCAGGGTACGCCGCATCTGGTTTTAGAATGCTTACAAAGGTGCCCGTTAACTGTTTCAATGGAACCTTGTCAGCCCCCAGGTAATCAGGGGTTATCAAGGTGCCAATAGTTACCGGACGTATAAAACCAACGCGAAAATGCCTTGATTTTGCTATCACTGCACCGGTATTCCACCCGGTATTATCTGTCGACAGGCCGAATGCCGCGGACAACGCCGCCGGCGAAGCCGCATTAACCCGCTGGCCATCAACAAAAGCCTCGCATTTGACGGTATCAAATAAATCTGCCGTTACAACCGGCGTCATTCCGCCCGCAAATGCGAACGAAAATAAGCCGGCAAAAAGGCATACCATAATTGCGCGTAATAGGAACATAAAAAACACCCTCGCTATTAATCTATTTAGAAAATGTCGATGACCCCATCTTATCATTTATAACAGATGTCTGTCACAATATTAGATAATAAGTAACAGTTTTAGTTGCGAATTATTATATCGATTGTGTTAATTTTTTTTACAGTACTTTCGCTTTTTTATATATTTTGTAGGGGCAATCCCTTGTGGTTGCCCAGTCTTCCTTTAACACAAGCGAAAGCTCTGTAATTATATTAAATCCAAGTTTTAAACTATTCTGCCGTTTCCGGTAAGTCAAGAAGGAATCGCCATGTTGGCACTACCTTGATGACAGCATCACCTAATTCAATTAATTCATCTTCATTGCGAGTTACTATTATTCCCGTTTCCAGATTTAATTCACCCATTGCCTCAGTTAATGCGGCAATTTCTCGCTTTCGTGTCTGTGGTTCAGCAAGGGTTTCGCATACCTGTACAAGCATGCGCACGCCATTGCGAAATGATACGATGAAATCAACTTCTTTGCCAGTTTTGGTTTTATAATAATATATTTCCTGGTTTATACGTCTTAATGCAATGAATACAAGATTTTCTAAAAGATGTCCCGAGTTAACCAGAATCCCGGATGATACCGATGTCACCATTGCATGATCTATACAATAGATTTTTTTCGAATTGGCATTGCTTCGCGCGAGAGATGGGTCGAAAATACGCACTGTAAAAAGAAAATAGGCGTCTTCGAACCATTCTATATAATCTGAAACCGCTGATTTTGATGCCTTGTAACCTAACGAATTGAGATAACCAGCAAGTCTGTTAACTGAATACAGCGAAGATGTGTTATCAATCAGCCAGTGTGCCAGGTGAATGATTATCTTTGGGTGAGAAACATCATGACGTTCAACAAGGTCGCGAAATAAAATTGTATAAAAATATTCCTGATGTGTTTTTATACGCAAGTTTGGATTAAGATTGGAAACTTCAGGGAAACCACCTGTTTCCCAATATTCCTGAAAAGCTTTCTGAATAAGAAGTCGCTTTTTGGTCGACAACGCGCCTTCATTCTCAACACCTTTACAACTGAGGAACTCACGAAATGAAAA
>JBIJDE010000634.1:0-2700 GCA_044344305.1 Armatimonadota bacterium | reverse complement strand
TATAGAGTACGCCATTATATAACACCCCATTCTCTAATACCGTTACTTCAATTTCCTTGCCTTTGTATTGCCGGCGTAATACCGTCCCCACATGAGGAGCATTTTTAGATTTCCTAACCTTGGAACTATTAACTGTTTCCACCGGCAATTTATATCCTGCCGGCGGATGTTGGCGGATGAGCGATTCATCGACCAGAGTTTCTAACCGCTGGGTTGCTTGTTGGCACAAACCACCATGCGCCTTTTCCTGTAAACGCGCAGACTCCTTTGCAGATGACTATCAGTAATAAATACATCATCCACAGGTGAATCGGATAACATAGCGAACGACAAACAATAATGCACAGCAGATTTATATAACATCTAGTTCCAAATCGTAAATTTCCCTCTCGAATTAGGCTGTCTGTGATATTTTAAATGGAGAAAACAAATATTCGGCAAGGGAAACACAAAACCGTATCTATCAATTATCCGATTATTCTTTCATTAAAGAATACCTCTCTGTTATGTGTTATCATGTGCTAATATATAAGTAGAAAGGTTTTAAATCATGTTCTATGTTCGAGATATTTATATATAATTATAGTTTTTGTATACTATCATAAACATATTCTTGAATTCCATTTGACATGATTGCAGAAATATAGTCATCTAACCATTCAACTATAGCCGATGGCGTATTTGAACAAGGTTTATTATAATGTATTTCAATTCTTGAATTAAAATATGAACGGCTTTGGTAACGATATAATGTTATTATATCTATAAAACTTTTAAGATGAATTAATCCGAATTGTATTTGTGTTCTCGAAAAATATAATTTAATAGGAACATCATCTATACTGCATTTATGAGCTGTGGCGATTGATTCTTTTATAGTCCTAATCCTTTCGATACTATTTATAATATCAGATGTTGTATCTTTGCGTTGTCAACTTCAAAAAATCTTCTATGGTTATTTAGGGTGATTTTCAGTGACAAAAAATGATTTTTTAATACCATTTTATTACAGCATTATTAGTTATTTTATTCGTTAATTTCTAATTTTAATACCGCATTACCCTTACATTTCAATTACATATTATAACCATGAAGCCGGTGTATTAAAAGATATACCGGCTATTTTTATTGAAGGGGGTGAGTGATATGACTTTATCTGTTTCACCGGTTACTTTTCGGGTTCGGGATGCTTCCGGGTATTTGGGGATTAGTGAGTACCTTTTGCGGAAGTTGGTGCAGGAAAGGAAGATTGCGCATATTCGCGGGGGAAGTTGATTTTGTTTCGGCAGGATGCGCTGGATGCTTTTTTGACTAATTCTGAGCAAGGAACTCTGAATTTGGAAGAGGAGTCAGTACATGGTATTCGACCAGTTCCATTGCGCCATGTTTAGCATGATTATAGGAGGAAAACATGGTCGGTTCCATTGAAGAACGTGGTCCTAATACCTGGCGACTGGTTGTTGCGGCAGGGACGAACAAACGCGGTAAGCGGGTTAAAATCACTCGCACTGTCCACGGGACCAGGCGCGAAGCAGAGAAGATGCTGGCTAAATTACAGGTTAAAGTGGATGAGGGGAGAATTGCGGAATCTCCTCATATGACGGTTGCGGAATGGTATGAAATATGGTTTAAGGAATATGTTGAAGCGAAGCTGGCAGGGAGAACACGAGTATTGTATGAATACATTTTTCGTGTGCGAGTTTTGCCAGCACTCGGGCGCATTCAGATCGACAAACTTACGCCACGCCATATCCAGGTATTTGTGCAAAACCTGGGTGAAACCGGGGTAAGGAAAGATAATCGTAAGGAATTGCTATCGCCGACATCAATAACCCGGCATTTACGTATATTGGCTTCATGCCTGCAAGAGGCGGTTTACCGTCAGCTAATTCCTATGAACCCGGCACGAAATGTCAGAGCGCCAACCCGCATAATTCCTCCTCAACAATTCTACAATGAAGCACAGATTCAACTATTGTTGCAGTCGTTGCAGAATGAAAGCCCACGTTTGCGTGCATTATTGTTGTTGGCGATAACTACAGGAATTCGGCGTGGCGAACTTGTTGCACTGGAATGGTCGCATATTGATATGAAGACACATACAATGCAAATATGCCAGGCGGCTGAATTAATCACCGGACAACCACAACGCCTTAAAACAACTAAAACCCAAGGCTCATTGCGCACAGTAATAGTTCCCTCTATTGTAATCGATGCGCTGCAAGCATTAAAAGCTGAACAAGAGCAGATGAAAAGCAAAATGGGCAGTCTCTGGCACGATACTCCATTTATATTCACAGAGCCAAATGGCCGGTGGATGCGGGCAGATGAAATTTCCAAACAATTCCGCAAGTTTTTGAAACGACATCATCTTCCTGTAATACCTTTTCACGGCTTGCGACATACTGCTGCCACTCTACTCATTGCTCAGGGGGTGCCTATACGGACTGTTGCCAATGTTTTAGGACATACTCAAACCAGTACCACGCTAAATATCTATAGTCATGCCCTCGAATCGTCGAACAGACATGCTGCAGATATTATGGATGAATTGCTGGCTCCTGATGAAAGCGAAGAATGACTATCACTTCCTGAAAAGTACTTAGGTAATTATTAACAATATGAAGGAGGTGATGCTTATAACAATTCGGCAATGGCTAACAATTATTGCCATCATTGTGGCAACAGTGCTTGAAAGCA
>JBIJDE010000151.1:0-9872 GCA_044344305.1 Armatimonadota bacterium | reverse complement strand
GCGAAAAAGCCGTCTACCTCGGCAAGGTCGCCGCGATTGAAACCCATTTTTCTTTCTATCTGTTTTAAACCGCCACTGTACCCGAGACTGGATAATACATAGCGCAGGTCAATATGTGGCGTTGGCAGTTGCATGTTAAAATATGATTCGATAAAAGGGACATCAAAGCATTTTCCGTTGAATGTTACCAGCAAATCGTATTCGAGAATGTCCCACTTAAATAGATGCAGGTTGTCGCCATGGACATAATGGCGTATTTTCTTACCATCATAAAGGGCAATTGTGGTAATGTGGTCACCCGGCCTTTCCAAACCAGTCGTTTCAATGTCCAGATAAGCAACGCGATCGCGGAAATGTGGAAATAACCGCCAATGCTGGTTTGATTGCAATCGCTCTGCAAAAAATGGTGCGTCATGTTTATGTAACCGCTCGATGGATTCATCAGCATGTTGTGTTAGCATCGCGGCACGTCGCGAAGGCAATGCGGGATGCCCGGCAACATGACTCCAGTGGTGGATACCCGACGACCACAACCCCTGTTCCGACTTTGCCCCGACGCCGGGAATATGACAAAATGTTTGTTCTAACATGCTATTTTTCCTTATTCTATATCTCAAAAGTTTAATTATTAGAATTATTTTTTTATTCCTAAAGAAATTAATTCCATAGCCCACAGCAACGCTGTGGGTGGTTGTAAATATCTATTTACGCTCTGTAAGAGCATAATTCCTTTTGTCCGAGGAATTATGCTCTTACAGAGCGTGATTTTCTTCTATTCCCGGACCCACAGCGTTGCTGTGGGCTATGGAATTATTTTGTAGTAATATTCACATTTCTATATATTTACAAAAATCTTGTATCATTTTAACTTTTTTCGGGCTTAAAAACCTACTAAATCATTAAAAATTTTATTAATTTACAACTTCAACCACCAAAATATACTTCGCATCCTGCGACCCGCCGACCATAATCTTAAACTCTCCCGGATACCAGGTTAATTTGCCGGTACGATCGGGTAAGGTATTATTGTGTCTGAAAAAGGCTAAACTTCAGGATAACTATTCCATAACCGAAAACTGTCATTCCGGATTTGCAATTGACCCCATGAATAAGATTGCTCCGGTTGGCCGGTCTGCAATGGTAATAAAAAATGGGTGGTTAACCTTCATTTCAAATGGTGGGGGTGGTAATGATGTTGTGCCGACAATTACACCTGTTACTGCTGCTGCCACTGTGCCTTCTTCATTTACATCTAAAACTGTTTTATGAATTACATCACTGATATATGGTTTTTCGGTTATTACTGTGTCGGCAGGCAACAAACCGGAGAAATCAGCCTGTGTTGAAAACGCGTCTGTCATCCCTAAGGCAGAAAGCGTCAATTTTAATGATGTACTGTAATTGGCTTTAAATCTTGGCAAATACAATGTACCATTATGGTTGCCAAATTGTGTTACCCAACTATTCCATTTGCTTAATGTCAAACCTTCCGCAAATGCCTTAAGTGTGGTGCCGTCCTTCGGCAAGAAAATATACATGTAGACAAATTTATTATCTTTATCACCATATGGCAAACGGATAGCCTGGAATTGGTCAGTTGATAAATATTCAAAATAAGATGATGTTCTTTGCATCATAGGTACAGTTTTGCAGGTACCATCTGAAACTGTAAATTGTTCATTTGTAGTATTATTAACGTCAAACTTATCTGTCCATTCACCTTTGAAATATAACGCGTTTATCAGCAGTAATAAAGAATCTTTTATGTTATTCGACTCAACTAATTTATCTATTTTTCCGCGTGTATTTTCACTCACCCATGAGTTTATATCGTTAGCAGTTTGTTTCCGGGTGAAATCGACAGTACTGATATTTGCTTTATAGAATGTTTTACAGCGTTGCATAAAATCGGCATTGAAATTTGTTCCGGATTTACCCCAAAGCGAATTTGCAATGGCAAGTTCAACGTTTGGGTCCGGATTATCCAGTAAAGTCATTAATTGCATATTGGCAGAGTTGACATCATTCAATGTCATATCGGTAAACCCCAAGGTATTCGACATTCCATCTTTTGTAGCACCACCTGCACCGTTGTATGTCATCGCCAGTGCAAACTCGATACTTGCGGGAGATATAAAAAGGTTTTTAAGATTATCAGTTTCAAACAGTTTCTGATAAATGCGGAACGCAAAACCATTTGTAGCACTCACCAGTCGCGTATCAACCTTCAGGTCAGCACTGCGGACAGTAACTTTAGGTGGCACAACATCATTATCCACGGAATTTTTATTGTCGCAACCAATTAACAAAATGGTGAATAGCAAAAAACAACTACCCAATAGATATGTAAAACGCGTATGCATAATATCATTCTCCCAATAGAGTTTAATAAGAAACCAGATATATTATACCACATCTTGCATGATAAAATAAACATTGAACATTGAATGTTCAACTTCTAATAATGAATAATCAATGTTTGATGTTGGATGTGTTATGTATAATTAACTGAGTTAGTAATAGTAATAGTAATAGTAATAAAATAAATTACGACAGGTTTAAACCGATGTCTATCGATTTCAATCGAAATAAAACAGTATATATTAGTTTCAGAGTGGCGACTTTATGAGTAACCCAGGTGCAAGTCCTCATAGTTATACATAGTTATAGATAAAAATCAATAAAGAGATTTCGACCCCTTTGTTAATTATTTGTTGTAAAATCCACTACTATTAATAATTCACCCTTATATGTTGGCTTATACTCAAAAATGACTTTTTTTCAAAATGGATATCTATTCTAAAGATGTGTATAAGCATGAGGGCAACGATACTGGGTAAGTTATAAAAAAATTCAACGCTCTGTAATGTAATTAAGACCCAGTTGAGTTGCCGTGGGCTATGGAATTAATAGATAAAGGAATTGACGAAAAATATGTTATAAAATCCACTACTCACTAACCACCATCAATTCTTTCTTCGCATCCTGCGACCCGCCGACCATAATCTTAAACTCCCCGGGGTACCAGGTTAATTTGCCGGTACGATCGGGTAAGGCAAAGGCTTCTGGATTCAGGGTCAGTTCTACTGTTTTAGTTTCGCCGGCTTGCAGGTTGACGCGGGTGAATGCCTGTAATGTATAAGCCGGACGCGAGAAGGGGGCTTGTTCCTGACGAACATAAACCTGTATTACTTCGTCACCGGCGAGTTCACCGGTGTTTTTTACAGTTATTGACAGAGTTATGCCGTTTTTGGGTGCAATTTTATCTGAACCGCATAATTTACAATCCAAATAATCAAATTGGGTGTAACTCATGCCGTCGCCAAACCGCCACAATGCCTTGCCATCGCTTTCCAGGTAACTATTCCAACCGACTTCCTGGTGGTGATAATATACCGGCAAGGTTCCCACTTCGGTAGGCGCGGTCATTGCCAAGCGTCCGCCGGGGTTGTACGCTCCGATTATCGCTTCGGCGATGGCGGTTCCACCTTCCATACCCGGGTAACCGGCGTCAATTATTGCGGCGGCGTGTTCCTTCAGCCATGGCAATGCCATTGGTCGTCCCTTGATTAATATCGCAATTATCGGGACACCAGCGGCGTGGATTGCTTCCAACATTTCCTGTTGTGCGCCACGCAAGCCAAGGGTACAGCGATCTACCCCTTCGCCGGAATCCATCTCGAAATCGCCGGCGTTAGTGATATCTACCGCGCCGGTAACGCTGAAACAGGCGTTAAAATCACGGGCGCTGGACCCGCCGATGACGGCGATACAGATACCGGCAGTTTGTGCTGCCGCTACTGCCGCGAAGATGCCGGAAGTGTCCGGGGTGTTGATGCCGCATCCACGAGCATTAGTGATTTCGCAGTCGGGCAGCATTTCGCGCAATGCCGATAGTGGGGTACTGGCGATACCTTCTGGCTGCGGTGCGGTGTAGTCGCCTAATTGGTTGTACATGGCGTCTGCATTGGGACCGATTACTGCCAGCTTTTTGATATTTGCGGACAATGGCAATATTGATTTCTCATTTTTCAACAGCACCAATCCAGCGCGGGCGGCTTCCAATGCGACTTCCCGATGGGATGGCGAACAGACGATTTTCTCCGGCAATTTTTCGTCAATATACGGATTTTCAAACAATCCGAGTTCAAATTTCATCTCCAGAATTCTGCCGACAGCGCGGTCAAGGTCGATCATTTCCATACGTCCGGAAGTTACTTCTTCGGTTAAATATTCGGCGGCGATATCCCATAATGATAAGTCTGTTCCGCAACGCACTGCTTCCGCTATGGCTGCCGGTCCGGTGGGGGTAGCGCGGTAGGTGTTATACAGGTTTTCTGCCGCGTGACCGTCACCCACCACAATTCCCTTGAAACCAAGTTCGTCACGCAACACTTCGGTCATCAGCCGATAACTGCCAATCACCGGTTCGCCATCGACAGCATTATAACTCGCCATCAGACTTCCTGCCCCGGCATTTATTGCAGCGGCGAATGGCGGCAGGTATACCGATTGCAATTCACGCACGCCAAAATGCGCCGCGCTGCCATTGCGTCCACCCTGGGTTGCGCCATATCCAATGTAATGTTTCAGGGTGCAACGCACGCGACCCATTCCGCCGTCATCCTGTACCCCATGCACCATGGCGGCGGCCAGTATTCCAGCGTGGAAAGGGTCTTCGCCAAAAGATTCTTCACAACGGCTCCAACGCGGTTCCAGTGCCAGGTCGCAAATCGGTCCATAACTAAGATGGCCACCGCGAGATGCGACTTCACTGCCGATTATCGCGCCAACTTTGCGAATAAGTGCCGGGTCCCAACTTTGCCCCAGGCTGATGCCACACGGGAATATGGTCGCACCAATTGCCTGATGGCCGTGGGGTGCTTCCTCAGACAATAGCATTGGGATGCCCAACCGTGTTTTCTCCACTGCCAGTCGTTGTGCCAGGTTCGATGCTTTTGCGCTATGGCGGGGGTGTAGCCCCTTTTCCAGAGTCACCTGTGTCCACGGGTCGGCACGATGCAAGCCATATAACGCACCGATTCCCTGCTCAACAATCTTCTTTTCCCACTCAGGAGTGATACTGATATCATCGCCATTTCGCGTATAAGACTGCCACCCACCTTCCGGCTGCAGCAATTGCCCCGTCTTTTCCTCAACAGTCATGCGGGAAAGCAGATCAGCCACCCGTTCATTAACAGGCAGCGCAGGATTGCGGTATGGCAAAGTAGTCATAAAAATATCCTTTGTGGGGGTAGTATGGCGGTATTTTAGCATTTTTAAAGTAAATCAGACAGGATATTATTATAGAAAATTAACATGGATGGACAGGATGGACAGGATATATTTAAATATATTGCCAAACGGGAGAGAATACTTTCTGGTGTCAAGAGTAACAAAGCTTTAATATTTGGTCCCTTTCCAAACGGTGACTAACATTTAATGCCCTATTTTATTAACTCTTAAATTTCCTCCATCCATATATATTTTAGATTTAATTGCTGACTGACTAATAATCCCTAAAATCCTCTAAATCCGAGGTTCAGACAAAAAAATATCATTTTCACCTTGACTATAAAATACACAAAGGGTAAAGTTTAAAAAAGTCATTTTACCCATAATTGATAAACAACTGGAGAATATATAATGTCAGTTAATAAAAAATTACCGCGGAGTACCCCAGAAGAACAGGGGATATCATCGACGGCTATATATGATTTTGTTGATGATATTAATAAAAATATCAGCGAGTTGCATAGTTTTATGCTGTTGCGGAATGGAAAAGTAATTGCGGAAGGCTGGTGGAACCCGCATGGGCCACAGATACCGCACATGCTCTTTTCCTTAAGCAAGAGTTTTACATCTACCGCTATCGGCATGGCTGTTCATGAAGGATTGCTTTCCGATGATGACAATGTTTTGTCATTTTTCCCGGATGAAGCACCCGATGAACCAGATGATAATCTGAAGGCAATGAAAGTCCGTCACTTGTTGTCAATGTCCACCGGCCATGAAAAAGACCCCACAGGAATTGTCCGTGACAGCAAAGATTGGGTAAGAACTTTTTTATCTGTTCCGCCCGAACGATGGCCCGGAACATTTTTCTGCTACAACACTGCTGCCACCTATATGCTTTCGGCAATATTACAGAAAATCACCGGCGTCAAACTGATAGATTACCTGCGTCCACGCCTTTTCAAACCTTTAAATATAACCGGCGCAAAATGGGAATCATGCCCAAAGGGGATCAATACCGGCGGGTTTGGTTTATCCATTAAGACCGAAGATATTGCAAAATTTGGACAACTGTATATGAATTATGGCGTGTGGAACGGACAACGCCTGATTGCCGAAGAATGGATAAACGAAGCGACATCAAGCCATATATCAAATGGCGATAATCCAGAAAGCGACTGGGCACAGGGATACGGCTACCAGTTCTGGCGATGCCGGCATAATGCATATCGTGGCGACGGTGCTTTTGGACAGTATTGCGTAGTTATGCCGGACCATGACGCGGTACTGGCAATAACAGCAGGACTTAGCGATATGCAAAATGTGCTTAACAAGGTTTGGCAATATCTGCTGCCAGCCATGCATTCATACCGGATGCCTGCTGATATAACTGCCGTCAAGAAACTGACATCATACACTGATAACCTATCCCATGATACACCGAAAGGCAACTTAGATAATTTGGCAAATGGTTTCATGATGGGTAAAAAAGTGCTGTTTAATACCAATGAACATAAGATAACAGGCATAAAATTTAATTTTGTTGACGGCAATATTAATATGACTATATATAAAGGAAAACGCGAGCAGATTATAAATTGCGGCATTGGTAAATGGGCATACAGCAGAATAAATTCACTGTTGAATGACAAGATGCTGAATGTCGCTGCCGGCGGTTGCCTGAAAACAAACGACACATTGCAGGTGATATTGCGTTATTATGAAACACCGTTTTACCAGACCATTACTTGCAAGTTTAGTGAAACAAGTGCTGATATGGAAATAAAGATGAATGTGCAGTTTGGCGATAATAATCCGGTAAAGTTCAGCGGTAGTTTTGAATAAAATCTTAAGTTTTATTTTTAACCACAAAATTCACGAAAGGCACGAACGGGATTTTTCTAAATTGATATCTTTCCTGTATTAAAATTTTTCTTTTGTGATCTTTGCGTTCTTTTGTGGTTAATTAAATCAATGAGGTAATAATATGAAGCATTGGAATATTGATTGGCAGCGGGTGCCGGTGCAGTTGCAACGGGAAACGTTGGAGAAGTTTGAAGCCGTGGTAGCGGCGAAGTATGACCCGGAATGGGAAATGCTGCGTAGCGAAGGCCCCGGCCATACCGATGAAGTCCGCGGGTTAGCCAGCGTGCATGATGGCCGCGCTACGGCGGAATGGCTGGCTTTGCGCTATATGCTGCATGGTGCCAGCGAGAGCGAATTACCGGTGATTGAAGCACTGGCACGAATGCAGGTGACGAAAGAAAATGACAACAAGTTTGGCTGTTCGCGCTGGTACGGCGAGGAAACCAAGCCTGCGGATACCAATGCCGCTTTTTTCATAGCTCGTTTGCTGGTGGTGCGGTGGATGCTGGAACCGAATGTCGCAAAAGGTCCGGTTGGCGCATTATTGCTCCCGTATTTCAAAAGATCTGCGGTCTGGTTTGCCCACGAATGTAAAAACCCGATTCTTTATTACCCCAATAAAATAATCTCTGACGGGTGTCTTTCCTATGCTCTGGCACATATTCTAAATGATAATGATTTACTGGCAACGGCAGAATCGTTTCTTGACCGCTGGTGTACCTATACAGAAAAACGTGGTTGGGGATGGGGAGAGAATACCAGCCTTGGTTATGCCGGGGTGATGCTTGATGCCTTTTGGTTGGCACTGTATTTCCTGCCTGCCGGTGATTTACGAAAACGGATATTAGCACTTCAGGACGAATTAATAGAAAATCTGGCGTTTCATGCGCCAAATCATCCGGTTCCGGGCATTCGATCATATAATTTCCTGGGTGAAACTCGATTCCATGGCGGTGTATACGCAGTACTGGGGTTAACTGAACCCGAGGCTAATACTGCCCCGGCGTGGTTGAGCGCATTATTGTTGCAGATTAGCGGAAACGACGTGAATAAACGTGTGGCGCAGATGGTCGGGAAGAATAAAAAGTCAATTATTTCACGACGTAATCAGCGTATTTTTGACGATGTGTCGGCGACGACATATATCGAAGGTGGCGGACGCCTCGGTACCATCAACCGTTTCCCCGCGCTTCCCGGATGCAATCAACACCCAAATTGGGGATTGGGTTGGCAGAGTATGCCGACAGCTTTCCTGATAGATAATATCGATTTTGGATTTTTGCAGTGGGAAACGAAGATGAAGGATGATAAACACCGCACCCATCCATCGTCCGGATTTTTAACCGGGTATGCCAGTCCCGCGCTGTTCGCGGAAAAGTGGCTGCCGGAAATGATAAGTTCATCATCACAGCAAGACCGGGTGGCTGTTACGGTGAGAACGGTTATGCATTTGTCGAATAACAGCAAACTTCTCGCCGACCAGTGGCGGATACCATCATTCAGCGGTCAGTGCCACGTCGGATTAAGCCATATTCACCCGTCATTGACTGAGACTACCGATAGTTGGGTGATAATGTTATACAAAGGGTACGCCGTCGCCGTTCGCGCTTTACAATCCATGCCCTATGGTTTCGACTCACCAATGGAATCAAATATCCACGTGGAATGGGACAATGATACCTTGCAGTTGCGCCAATACCTATATAACGGCAAGGCAAAACGACTGGAACAGGAACGCATAGAGTGTGGATGGATAACTATACTGGTGCCAAATGTAAACTCATATGTAGAAGCACACTCCTGCCTGTCACAATATCAAATCAGCGAAAATTGGATGGAAGAAGGTGACATCCCCCGTCAACAACGCCAATTTATACGCAAGGTAAAAGTGACAGCGCCGGGTGTGAATGTTGAATTGAGTGTAGACCCGTGGGCATTACCGAGAACGTGAGTTTTAGTGGTGGGGACACAGAGATTCACGGAGAAGACACGGAGATACACAGAGAGAATATTAAACTCTGCGAGACTCTGTGTAAAACTCTGTGAATCTCTGTGTCTCCTCCGTGTAACTAATAATGAAACAAGCTATTTATCTGCAACAAGTTTCCATACATGCGGTACTATTTTACGCATTTCATTTATCTGTTTCTCTTTATCAGCAATTAGCACATCTATTCTATCTAATTCGGTTTTTCGTGCTGTTTCAATATCGGCAGTCATACACCATGCTGGTAGCGCATAAATCTGCACGTTACGCCAACGATTGAAATAAAGTCCGCCTTTATCATTTACCAGACCCCAGATTTTATTGCTTTGCGCGGTAACAGGTCCAGCATTCAGTGCCATATTAACACCATTCGCCAATTCTTCCTTCGTGTAGGTTGCAGCTTTCACATCATCAATCATAACAGTATATTTAGCATTAGCTAAATTGGTGACTTTTAAGATGTAACTATTCAGGTCATCCATAGGGGTAAAACCGGGAGTTTTAAGAATGAATTGTGCATCATTAGCAACCGGCCATGGTAATGCTTCATCGGTGCGTTTAAATGATAAATCAGCACCATCAACCATTTCTACAGTACATGCTTTCTGTGCTGTTACTTTCTTAGTTGTTGCGTCAATCTCAACACTGCTGACCAGTGCCGGCGCATTCAAACCTTTCAGAATAGATGATGCCATCACCAGGTGGCCACCCATGTTTGGATGTACGCCATCAGGAATCAGGCGATTTCCACCTTGGGTTTTGCTTAATACTCCAGCAACTCGAC
>JBIJDE010000632.1:0-2702 GCA_044344305.1 Armatimonadota bacterium | reverse complement strand
CGACCATTTTTAGTAATATCTTCTCGAGAAACAGCAAGATAATTTGTAGTGGCGCGTGTCATCCCCTGTGTATTTGCTGATGTTAAAACCATTGCCCCTTTACCACTATTAGTTAACTGCACTTGATCCCAGCAAAGATCTGATGATATAGGTGCTGATATAGTGTATTGAGAAAGATTGCTATTTCGTACTATAGCTGCTCCACCAGATATGGCGGATGATGCAAGTGAAGTACCATACCAATTTGTTAAAGTTGTAATAGCGTCAGGCCCGGATGGAGTAACAGTGAAAGAAGTTGAAGGTT
Source organism: Armatimonadota bacterium (assembly GCA_044344305.1). Classification (GTDB taxonomy): domain Bacteria; phylum Armatimonadota; class Hebobacteria; order CAIYQO01; family CAIYQO01; genus JBAXQQ01. The sequence goes on along the minus strand of JBIJDE010000632.1, from coordinate 2,398 downwards.
TTATTCCTGCAATTTCAGCCAGAAAAGTATTCTGAGCAGTTCCTTTCTGGGTTAAATCCTGTACTAAATCAGACCCCATTAATAATAATCGTCCACCTGATTGTACAAATGCCTTTAATGAATCTTGAGTTCTTTTTTCTATTAATGACCCTATTCCAGTCCCATTGCCTGGATTTGTCATCATTCTTGACGCAGGAAATGGAGACGCCCAAACTACAATTTTAGAACCATGACCAGTCGACAAAATTTGCGTGCTACCATCTAAAGAAGATACATATGTTCTTTCTTCAGGGAGATAACTGTTTAATGTAGTATCTGGAATTCTACCACGACATAAAACTCGCCAAATATCAGCACCAGGTGTAAAGGTAAAAGTAGCAGTAGAATCAACTCTATTCAGTGCGAGGGGAGAATCAGTCCTAAAATAATAAGGACTATTTGTATATAGAATAGGATCATATTGTGCTACAGCACCAGTAGTTCCTGATGATAAAAATTTCTGTCCATCAATATAGTCATCAACAAACAAAATAGCATGTCCACCAGTAAACGGAGAAGTAGTAAATCCACCGATATTATCATATCGTCTACGATTACCATGCCAAGCATTACTACCATCTTGCATTAAATTTATAGTATCTTCAACTATAATATCAATATACCAGTCTGAATCAACTGTAGGAGCTTGCCATGTACATCCAAAAACACCATCATTTGCATTAAGGTCATTATGGAGCCCATCGTCATATAATTTAATCCAGTGTTCAGGAACTTCTGGGTATCCGTCGCCATCATTTGAAGCAGAAAATAATCTTAAATTACTGTTTTGTGTATAATAGCCAGGGTAACCATTACTGCCATTATGAATATCGAGATATTCACCTTTTTGAATATTATAAGGACCAAAATCAAGAGGTGATGTTTCACCAAGAGTTGCATCATCAAGGGTAATGACATGGTCAATCCCTTCCTTATCGGTAGTATCAGTATCGGGGTCTTTTATTTGCATCCAAACGTTTCTAACTGAATTAAATGAAGCTATTCGAACATTAACATTCATAATACTTCCCGGAGTTGCCTCGCGAGGAGTTATTACAGGAGCTGAAGATACATAAGGAGTTTGAACATCTGTAAGCGTAGAAATAAATAAATCATGATTAATATTTCCATACAGGTCTTTATCGCTATCAGATATAAAGACTATATCGCCAGGTTTACCTAATCCAATCTGTGGAGAAGCTGAAAATTGATTTGAAAAAATAGTTGGGTTATTAAAAAGGCGAGGTTCTGGTGTAATTATCGGGTCTCCAGTTCCTTCTTCGCCATATTTCATTCGCCAAACATTCTTGTTAGTAATTGTGTCTCCATTTTCAGTCGACCGATTAGATGTAAACAAAAGCATTCCATCTTGAGTATATTTTGGTTGTGTATCATCGCCATTACCATTCGTCAATTGAGATTGCAGTGTACCACCTGATGTCATTTTATAGATATGTGATAAAGAATCTAAAGCAAGCTGATCAGTATATTCATAAATAATTTCTGTACCGTTATTAGCAATAGATGGTGATTTAAAAGATTTCCCTGCCGTAGCGTTAGTTAATCGTTGCGGAACAGATAAATCTCCTGTCGCTACACTTGGTACTGCCCCTGTCCATACTATAGATAATTTATAAATATCCCAAGCATTAACCATTGTCAACATATCGAAAAACAAAGTACGACCATCTTTAGAGATACATGCTGAATTAATAGCTTGCGGCTGTTCGACATTTACATCAGAAGGCCAAACTCTATTAAATGGTAAAGTAGCTTGAGTGAAATAATTTAATGAATTTTTAGGTGAAAAATCAGTTCCGGTATCAATAATCGCAAAGATACCATATGCAGGAGTATTAACATCATGAGCAATAGGTACAGTTGACCATACAAAACTTTGAACTTTACCAATTTGTAAACTGTATTTTTTTAAGCCTGTCCCATCTGGACGAATTATGTATAAATATCTGTTATTTAATACAACAGTATCTAATTTGCCATCATTATTACTATCAATAGCGTCAGAGGTAAATGCAATAAAATTACCATCCGGTGACCATTGAGGAATCATCTCTTCACCAGGAGATGATGTTAAATTTACAACAGATGCTACATTCTGACGTTTTTGGGTAATATTGGCGGCGATTGAGCTCACTGGCAGTAATAAAAATATGCCAATGAAGATTAACAACAGGATATTAGTCCAGTTTATAGAACTGGATTTTCCCGAGGAGTTTATGGTTCCCCGATTTATCACTTCGTTGCTCCTTAATGTTATACATTCCAGAAAAGAATTATTTACCATATACTTCTTCCGGATTAAAAACTGGTTGAGCGGAGAATTTCCAACTCCCATTTT
>JBIJDE010000631.1:0-2706 GCA_044344305.1 Armatimonadota bacterium | reverse complement strand
ATTCACGTGTTTTACTACAACTTTTTGGGGTGGAGAAAGCATCAGATTGTGATAAATCAATATCTTCACCTAAACCACGGAACTCTATTCCGTCATAACCATTTTCTATACCGGAAGCGAGTATTTTTTCGATACTCCATTCAGGACAAGCCAAGGTGCTGTATGCAAGTTTCATAAATTACCTCATTTAAATAATCGATGTGCGGATTCCTCAACCTTTGAATAAATCTCTACTAAATCCATATTAACGAATTTGCTATCTTGATAAACTATTTTACCATGAATTAATACCGTATCGGCATCCTGACCGGTAGCAGAATAGATTAAATGCGAAATGTGCCTGCATCCATCCGGCCGCAAATGTGGTTTATTAAAATCAAATATTGTGATATCAGCTAAAGCTCCCGGTGTTATAGTTCCTGCATTTACCCACCCAGATGCAATTGCCCCATTTACAGTTCCCATTCGCAACGCTTGAGTTGCAGGAACAGCGGTTGCATCACCACCAACTTTAGCAAGTAACGCAGCCATACGAGCTTCATTTAATACATCCAATCGATTGTTACTACCGGCGCCATCAGTACCGAGGGTTATATTTATTCCGGCAGTTGTCATTTTTGAAATTGGTGCTATTCCAGATGCTAATTTCATGTTGCTTGATGGGCAATGAGCAACTGAGACATTATTTTCAGATAATATCTTTATCTCTTCACTATCAGGATGTACTACGTGAGCAGCTATAACAGGTACTTTAAATAATCCAATTTCATTCATCAAAACAATCGGTCGTTTACCAAAGTTTTTAATGCTTTCTAAAACTTCAAATTCTGTTTCGGATAAATGAGTGTGAATACCTACATTATCTTCAATTGCCGCATCAATAACTCGCTCCATAAAATCAGGTAGTACTGTATAAGGGGCGTGAGGACCATACATGCACTTTATTCTCGGATGGTTTTCACTTATTGCAGCTTTTACAAAATCTCTACTTGAACTCCAAATTTTCTCAGCATCAGGAGAGACTCCAATTACAACACCTGATAATGTTGCTCTAATACCACTGTTTTTAACAGCTTTTGCAACAGTTTCAGTATGCCAATACATGTCTGTAAAAGTTGTTACACCATGACTAATCATTTCTGCAATTCCGAGCATTGATGCATTATAGATATCATCTGTAGACATATTTGCTTCAATTGGCCATATTTTCTCTTGTAGCCATGTCATAAGTGGAAGATCGTCTGCTGCACCTCTAAAAAGAGTCATCGCCAGGTGAGTATGATTATTTACCAGGCCAGGTATACCTACTTTTCCTTTGCAATCTATAACAATATCATCGTTATCAGCAATCGGCGCATCTTCTTTAGATCCGACAAATAGAATATGTTCGTTATGGGTAATAATGACCGCATTGTTAATAATGGTGTTATTTTCGTCCATAGTAACAACTGTTAAACCGTCTAAATAATATTTCGTCATAATTGTCCTTTAAATCGTTGCAGAAATTGTAAAACAAAAGTAAAATGTAACAAGAAAATGATACTATATTTTTAATCAATATTGAAAGGGTAAAAATTAAAATCGTAACTTTTTACTGAATAAAAGGAACATAATCGTTGGATTTTTTAATTAATTTATTATATTTAATACAACCCTTACCAATTCTTACTGACAAACCTATTAAAAAAGTTCCGTATATTACTTACACATTAATATTCATAAATATTTTAATATTTATGAATATGCAATCTTTATCACAAATCAACTTTGATGACATTACCCATAGATATGGATTTGTTATGGCTACCCCATCTGTAACAACAGTTTTCACTTCAATGTTCTTGCATGGAAGTATTAGTCACCTGGGTGGGAACATGTTAATGTTGTGGGTAATTGGTACAATACTTGAGGCTGGTATAGGGTCATTGATGTTTTCCCTACTCTATTTTGCAACAGGTATTTCTGCGGTAATGCTACATAGTCTTATCACAAAAATATCTTCTGGTGATATTAATATATCATTAATAGGAGCATCTGGAGCTATTTCAGGCATCGCAGGTTTTGCAATGGTTCGATACTTTAGAACAAAGTTATTGACAATACCTTTGATTACGATTTTCCCGCTATTTTGGTGGCGTTTCTGGTTTCCTATGTGGGCTTATTGCGCCTTTTTTGGAGCACGCGAGATTTTTATTGGAATAATCTCTACAATACAGAATGGTAATGATTCAGTAGCTCATTGGGCGCATGTAGGAGGATTTTTACTCGGTTTATTAGCAGCATACCTGATTGAAGGCAAACAGGATGCCCGAAAAGAGTTTGCTCTTGATGATACAGAAAAAGTATCATCAGGAAGTGGTGATAAATGGCAAACATTGGAGGATATTAATAGTCTGATTCGTGAAATGCCAGATGACCCGGATTTGCGCGAAGCACGTGCCGGCCTAAATATGATACAAGGGAATCTTGACCTTGCCATGGAAGATTATATATTCTCATTACCTCGCTTTTTAAAGAAAGATGATTATAATAAAGCAGCGTTGGTATATGAAAATATAATGCGTATAAACCCGGAATATATATTACCGGTTCGAGAAACGATGATTATGGCTACTATTATGGATAAGAACAATCATATTGATGCTGCTATCAATGGATATATTAACTTATTAAAATCACATCCTCAATCGGATGTTGCCGATAATG
>JBIJDE010000629.1:0-2716 GCA_044344305.1 Armatimonadota bacterium | reverse complement strand
GCCATCATACACACGGGTTCGGTGTCGGACTGCTGGTTAGGCTTTATCCGAATCGGACTTTCACCGATAAGAATTACCAAGCTTGCTTGGCGCACACATGTTAATAGTATAAAAAATGTAAAAATGGTATATAGCTGCAGAGCAGCGACACTGATTACCTTGTCCAATTTATTAGGGTTAGATAATAAAAAATGGAAATAATATGATCAGAAATATCGAAAAAACAATCAATATCAGCCTAAATTTCATGCCGGCGTTTTATCATAAACATCTTGGCGTGAAGTATGGCGATGCTTTTTATTTTGACCCGCAGTATCGCGGAGAAGTGGAAATAGCGGAAGGCGACTTTTTGTATGAAATATTGGGGCATGTTGGTGTGGGCAGCAAAAATCCAGCACCATCCGCTAATCTTTTCATCCAACCGATTGACCTTTTGAAGGCGACGCAGGGGGCGGACATTGTATGTCCGCCTGATGCCACATTAGAAACCCGCGGGCATAGTTGGAGTAATTACACCGTAGACGAAATAGAGCATCTCGATCCTCGCGCCGCCGCCAACCACCCGTTTATCGATACCATCCTTGACCAATATCGCGAGATGAAGAAACTCTACGGGGAACGCGCCGATATCTTTGGCATGAAAAGCGGCTTGATGAATATTCACGCGCCATATACCACGGCTCACCAGCTATTTGGCGAAGAAATATTTTACCTGATATCAGACGACCCGAAGGGTGCGCTGGTAGTTTTTAATAAGATATGGGAAATGTATCAAGCGATATTTTCGCGAATCCGTGCAGAAATAGGCGCGCCACCGGCAAGTCGAATATACTTGGGCGACTGTTCTGCCAGTATGCTATCTGCTGAACAATACCGCGAGGTGGTACTACCGGCGAACCAGGCAATCGCCGCACAATTTTCCAACGCCGGTTATCACTCCTGCGGTCCGTCAACCCATTTGCTGAATGATTTCGCAACTATTCCCGGCTTAAACACGATAGAATTAGGCGCGGGAACCGACCTGACCAAGGCGGTGAACTCATTGCCCGGTGTCAATATGTATCCGCTGGTAGACCCGTTGGCAATGCGCAACGAATCCGCAGGCTCTATCGACACCATCACCCGCACCATGGCAGCAGAATGCTCACCCGCGCCATCAACAATGCTATGCGCCTGGTCGCTGGACAGCGAAACGCCGATTGAAAATGTAGCCGCGATGTATGCGGCAGTCAATGATATTATGAATTTTTGACATGATTAACATGATTGACATGATTAAATTTAACCTGCCTATCCTGCCCATCCATGTTAATTTTAAGGAAACTATATGACAACATACACAGGCAAACAACGCATGTTAAATGCCTACCGCGGCGTGTTCAGCGACCGCGTCGCCATTGCGCCAGAGTTTTGGTATTACTACCCGGCGAAATTGCTGGGGGTGGATATGATAGAGTTTGAGCGCAGCGTGCCGTTTCACCTGGCGTTAAAAACCACCTTTGAAAAGTTTGGCTGCGAGGGTTGGGGGGCGGCGTTTTGCGGCGTGCCGAATGCTGATGTTACCGGAAAGACAAAAGAAACCTGGCTTGATGATGACACCTTGCAAGTGGAGTGGACAACCATTACCCCATTTGGCGAATTAACCAGCAGCCAGCAATACAGCCGCGAGGAACCGAGTTGGGCAATGGAACGACAGATAAAAGATTTGGGACGCGACTTGCCGGCGTGGGAGTTCGCAACCCTTGGCGGCAACCCGGACGATATGGATTGCAGCGGATTGACCCGCGCCTGGGAAGAAGTCGGCGATGCGTACCTGTTGGAAGCCTGGATAGGCGTCCCGTTTTTCGACTTTTTCGCCGGTTCCCGCGAAGGCGGCTTTGAAACCGCTATCTTCGATTTCCTTGACTCGGATTTCACTCCCACACTGGAGCGATTGCAAGAGAAATATTGGGAACGCATTGTTCGCATGGCAGGGATAATTTGCGAGAAAACTCCGCTGGAAAGCCTGGTAATAGGTTGTTCATGGAGTTGCAACTCGCTGATTGGCCCGGATATGTGGCGACGCTGGGACAAACCGATTATACAGGCGGTAGCAGACGAAGTGCATCGTCATGGCAAACTTCTGCACATCCATTTTCACGGCAAATGCATGGAAACCGTCGCCGATTTCGCCGAGATGGAGATTGATTGCGTCTGCCCATTCGAGCGTCCCCCCGGTGGCGATGTAAACGGCCGGGAAGAACTGCTGACAATAGAAAAACTGCTGCGCGGAAAAACCACCATGAACGGCAATGTCCACACCGTAGACACCCTTATCCGCGGTACCGAAGCAGACGTCCGCCGCGAAGTCCGTGAAATATTGACCGCATTCAAAGGCAACCCCCGCGTAATCCTCGGTACCGGCGATCAGGTAGGCCGCGAAACCCCGGAAGAGAATATTTGGGCGATGATTGAAGAAGCGAAAAAGTGGGACATTGAAAGTTCATAGAGATTTTTGTTATTAAACAGATTAACTTTAGAAAAATTTAAAGACGCAGTCAAGTGGGAGGGAAGTTGCATAGTATTCTACATATCTTTTTTGATAAATAATTATTTTGTATAAGAAGCGTAAAAATGAATAGTCACCGTGTGGAAAGGGACGCAAGTCCGGCGGATTTTCGACAACCTTTCATTTTAACAACTTTCTAATCAGGAGTTTGGCGTTTCACAGATATAT
>JBIJDE010000188.1:0-8558 GCA_044344305.1 Armatimonadota bacterium | reverse complement strand
TCTTGTTTTGAATGATTGTTCCGGAGTTAGCACTTTTTCTGCTGGTTGAGATAATTTTAATGCTTTTGCTCCTCTAACTATGATGAATTTCTTTGTTCTGGTTAGAGTAGTCTGATAATCGCGCACTGCGTCGGCAGCACGTTTGACATCTATATCGGTCAATGTGTAGTTACCACCGGGTAAATATTTAACTGTTTCCAGTCCGAATACTTCAGAAATACGGCCATCCTGGTCGCCACCCAACGCGAAATATCTATTCATTCCTTTTGGTGATACCAGTTGACCATTATAATTTTCTGAAGCGATAATATCCGGTCCTAACTTACCAAGCGCAACCCGCGGGTCGCGGAACAGCATTGCAACAGGTATTCCATCTTTTCTGGTATAAATATGATGACAACCATAATAAGTGGCAAATCCGGTAAAGTCACCATTGGTACCCAGCAATTCAGTCGGTCCCCAAATTTTCCCGGGTCGTTGTGGCGGCAACTGTAATCCGTTTGGCCAACTTATTCTGCCACGATACCCCCATTGTACGGTGCCATCAATATTAAATCGACCATAATCAAATCCTTTTAACGACCCTGTTATGTCATAACCGTTATCCAATGCATACATGCTGTTGTATTCTGTATCATATAATAATGGCCGGAAATCCGCAAATGTTTCCGGTGCGGTGAAGTTATAAATTGGTCTACCATCTTTTTCTATATTAACAGCAGGGAAAAATTGTCCTTTTGCCCAAATAGTCAAATCCGCGTCAACATAAGAAATGTTGCCCACCTGTCCTTTACCTGTCGAAATAATCTCTTCTGGTTGTATGGCCTGGTCATTATTTTGGTCAACCCAGATAGATGCGGCACCTTTAGGTTGAAGAATTGGTTTAAAGATGTCACCATCGCGCATATAAAAAATCTTTGTTCCAGAGTCTAAACCAAATTGACGACCATTTTTAGCCGTGAAAGGGCGAAAACCGCCAGTATGGGTCGTAAAACCACCTGGTGTATCTGGATTTTTTGAACGCCAACAGGTGGCATAAGGTTTTGAAGTTTTCTTTTTCCAGTCCACTTTCCAGATAGTGCCATCACAATAAACCTCGTCCGGTCTTTGCGGGTCCATCCAGATAAAACTGGAATAATGCGCGGCACCAAAGAAATCTTTAATCAGTTTACCTGTCTTTGCGTTCCACACACTTACCCGTTTCGGGTAATCAATAGATTCCATCACCCAGATACGGTTCTTTGAGTCAATTGCAATACTGGTGGGTGACAGCATACCTGCAGAATTGAACTTTCCTATCAATGGTCGGCCACCGGTTTTGCCGATGCTTTTCTGGTATTTTCCTTTTGGTGAAAAGACAGAGATATTTTGCAGATTTCCTTTATTTGACACGTAAATTGTGCCATTAGCAGATATCGCTATACCACTGGGGTAATCCAAATGATCTGTAATTTGCAAAGTTATTTTGCCATCTTTCAATAATATAATTTTATTGTCACTGATAGCTGCAATCTGACCATCCGGTGATGCTGCCATGTTACCGGGTGAAGGCAGATTCCAGGATGTTAAAAAATCGCCAGTAGTAGAGTCGTAGATTGCAATTAATTGACGGTCTTTAAAAGCAACATATAGTTTACCATTACTGTATGTCATGCCGGAAACATTATTTGTATTGGCATCACCACCAGCAGGAATAATCAATGTTGGCGCACCATTTCCCCATGCAAGCGGGCGTCCGTCTTTAATATCAAAACATCGTAAACCAGAACCGAATTCATTTGTATCTGCAAATATGCGAGATCCGTCTGATGCAATAAATCGTTGAGAATTTATAATTCCCCATTGCTTTTTGCCATCAAGGTCTGTCTTGATTAATCCAGAACCGCACTCGTTGTAATTCCATGCCAACAAAATGCTATCACTAACGGCACAGACGGCAGATGGTACGCCATGGTCTCCACCCCAACCACCGGTATTATCATCGTTTTTATATGCTGGTTGACCGGAGTTATGAAGCGACATTACATATTTGGTAGTGATTGGCTGATGATAAAGTCCTTTCCATTTATATTCACCTGCAGGCAGCAATTTTCCAGTTTCATCAAGTCCATCCCAATTTTCGACTACATGTCCGGCTTGACGGGGTGTAGATGCTGTCAAAACACGGACAACTTCTTTCTTGTCATTAACTAATATGATGCTGACTTCACCATTTTCCGGTAAGTCATAAGCAAATGTGCATGGTTGCGGTTTTGTTGGCGGTAAACCTATTTCAACAATTTCTTTTGAAAGATTGCCGGTTTTAGAGAATATTAATTTCCCCCAGCATCCCGAGTTTTGATACGCAAATCCAGGAACCGCTTTTAAATCGTATGCCCAACCTGCATCTCTCAGCGTCATTAGCCCATCCGTCCGTCCAAAATTAAATTGATATGTTGCTGCAACGATATCACCACCTTGTGGAGGATTGTTAGCGCCTAATGTTTTCCATGGAATACGATATTCAAAGGTGTATCCTTTTTTATCTTGAGTCAGTTGATATGCTGCCTGATACATATCTTTTGGCATTACGCCAAATTTTCCGGCGCCAGGCAACGAGCGATACACCATACTGGTGCCTGCCTGCAGACAGGCTTCCTGACGGTCAGAGTAATTCCATAATAATAGATGAATAATCTGGTCTGATGAATCTTTATCGCCTGAATATTTTACAACCGGATATCCTAATGCCGGGTCAACGGTTAAACGAAATTGAATTGAATCCGCATCCCAGGCACGATCACCGTTGCTTTCCGGTGAATGACGGTTCATTATCAGTATCGGTTTATGTACTTCTCCGCCGAGATACAGTGCATCACGGTCATACATAACAACCATTTTACCGTATTGCACATCGCGGGTGGCAGCCATGACATAGGTTTCCAATTCCGCTGACCTATCCCAATCATTCAGGCTGCCATCAATTTTCATTTGTCCGGGTGTAGGCACCGCGAACATGCGCGAATGGCGACCATTCCCGTTTTCCTGCGCGATACTATCTATAGAAAATAATACCAGCAGCAACAACAGCATGGTAACAGCAGTAAAGATATTCATCATTTTTCTCCGCTTTTTTTAGGGTTAGGGTTTAGGCCGTTATCACCCAGATTTGTATAAAAAGTCAGGATTTTTTATCATTCACCGCAAAAGAACGCATAGAACGCAAAGAGCATTTTATATTCTTCTTTTGTGTTCTTTGAGTTCTTTCGCGGTGAATATACTTCTTACGGTGTGCCCAAAACTATACGGGCAAAATCTGCTGGATTTTTTCCATAGTGTATACCTGGTGTCCATGCCAGGTAATTAAATCCTTTACCAAGTTGCGAATCCGCGTCACTGACTACAAGAGTTGACCTGAATACCTTTCCTACGGCAGGTTTAAACGGTGCCAATCTATTCCATGGAATAATTATTTCGTACAATACAGTACCATTTTCTTTGCTTACAGTGCTTTTAAATTGCATATCGTCACCGACGGCGTCTTTTGCGGAGTTCCAATAACGATATATGGTGTCTTTGTCAGGATATGAACAAAATGCTAATTCATAGCGTCCGTCCGGCTTACCTGTTTCTGACATCAGGAATGCTGGCATCAATACATCCTGAGACCACGCCATCATTTCGTTGGCCTGTTGTATATGTTCACTGTCACTGACTAAAACGGCAAGATAAAGTGCTGTTTCGTCCCACTTTAAGAAAAATTTTCCGCTTAAATCGGCAGGTCCACCCCAAAGTGCTTTTTTACCGGGAACAGCCGGATTATTATAACAATTTTTATCAATAGCAAATGTCGTCGCATCTTTCCAATCATCCATCTTTCCGGCTAAATCTGGTTTTGTCTTTGCATAATTGATAGTCAGTTGCGGAGTAATTTCCACTGTCCGGGTAAGAATCATTGGATATGCCCAGTCCTGACACCATCGCCATTTTGCTGTAACCACCGGTGCAGGCATCAATGTATCTCCACCATTAGCGTTTAGTGTAAACTTAACTGTTACACGTTTACCGGCTTCCACCGTAAAGGCTGATTCTGCTGGTATTGCTGTCCAACCATTCGGACATTCCCAATTCAATATCCCAGTGCTGGTGACATTGCCTGGGTTGGTAATAGTTACAGTAACTTCGTTTTTTAGCAACTTCATCTGATTCCAATCAGCATCTAACGGGGTCATACTGATATTAAGAGGAGATTGATTGATACTTGCAGCAACTAATGCATCATAACGCGAAATAACCGCTGTTGTTGGTTCCAACAAAAAAGTATGCTGTTTGGGGGTATTTAATGCGTAGGAATCAATTTCTGCTGCGTCAATGGCTTTATTTGCAGCATTAATAGCGACAATGTCGTCAGGAGTAGCTTTGTCAGTGGCTTTTCCGGTACCATCAGCCTTGCCAGTAAAGATATATTGCCGCCAGAATGTTGTTTCTATTGTCTGTTTTGCTCGAACAGCTACCATGACTTTCAAAGCCTGTTCATACATTGGGGTATTTGTATATCGTGATAAATTTAACCCATCATTCAACTCTGATGTTGATATTGTTGCAATATACTGATTATCAATACTCAATTTATACGATGGTGCGGTTAATCCGGTAATTTTTAATAAATCCGCACTTAAATTATCATCGAGACGAACTAAAAAGGCGAATGGTCGCGCTTCTGTTGGAGTTGGGTATGGCAATGAATCGCATAATTGTTGAAAAGTAACAGTTCCTTCATTTATCTTCAACCCGGTTATTGTGCATCGTTTGACCTCTGCGACCTTTGTATTGATGGCGTCAATTTCGGTTGACGATACCAGTGAATCTGCTCCTATACCTTGCAGTAAATGGAATGCGATTAATGTTTGACCTTCACGTTGTGGATGCACACCATCGCGGCTTAAGTTAAAAGACGGTCCTGCTGCTATTTTGCCCAGTCCCATGCTTTGTCCATATAAAAGTCCGGTGTCCACAAATGGTATATTTAATTTCTTCGCGAGCTTTTCTTCTTCGCGGCCAAATGAGAGCATTGTGTATGGATAAACTTCATGCGATACCCATCTGGTGTCTGCCGATACACTGGTTTCATTAGGAATAGGAGACGCCAGTGCAATTCTTATTTTAGGGTTGTCCTGTTTTGCCATTGTTACGGATTTATCAATATTGGCCAACCATTTTTCCAATGAACCGGATGTTAAGGCACTGTATCCACCATCATTGAAACCCATATTATAAGTGAATAAATCCGCTTTATTTTCTATTACATCACGATTAAAACGCGCTATTGATCCGCTGTTATCGCCACTCACACCACGATTAAAAAAATGGTTTCTCCATTGCGGATAACGTGTAAGCACATACGTTTCAACCAGGGTAGGGTACCATTCACTATCAGTGATGCTGTCACCGTAGAATACTACACGGTCACCATTTTTAATTAACAAATCCGCCGGTTGCTGATTCGCGGAAAATGTGCTATTTGCAGTTATAAACAACAATACAGAGCACAACATAGTTTTTATGTAATTTTTATACATAATTATTTCTCCTTAACATTATTAACCAGGGGTTCTATACCATTCTTAAAGTGCCATATTCCCCAAAGATGCGGTGTCAGGGTAGCTTCTGTTGGCACATCGGCTACAGTGCTGGTTGCTTTATTTTGCCAATACAAACGTTGCATAGTCTGAAAACCATTTCCACGCAAGATACCGATGTCACCCTTTATTTCCATACCATCTTTCGGTGACAATCCCAATGATGATAATGGAATTGATAATTCATAGCAGCCATTTTTAGCAGCAAAAGATATTTTTGTGCTGATATCTTCGACACGGTCAAATGTTATTGTTCGCCATGGAGAACTGAATGATGCCGAAGCCTTAATAATTGTTGATACTGGTTGATATAACACTGCAATCGGCTTCCCTTTCATTTTTGTTATTAAGATACGTGTGTCACCGACTTCTGCCTTAGTTCTTTTAGGTGATGCTGTTACATCTGTGGCTAACATGATATCAAGTGCGCCACCAGTTTTAAACAGCATCTGCCATGTGTCACCAGCGTTTGCCAACAGGTTAGGTTCATTAGTTTTGAAAGCGGCATACAGGCAGTCATTGGAAATACGTATTGTGGCTTCTACTTTACCACCTGTTTCTGCATTTAATCTTGCATTTGCTCTTTCATCTATCGTTACCCACTCATCACTATTCCATTCATTTATTAAACCGTCAACAACAGGTGGCGTATTTGTAATGTTTATCATCAAACGATTACGTCCTACACGTGCCAGACGTGCTGTTTCCTGTTCTATTCGATATTTCTGCGCTTCATCCAACATGGATTGAGTAATATTTATTTCCCATGGTTTCATACGTTTTGTAGTTTCTAATCCTTCAAGACGTATAATACTGGAATGGCTTTTACCTGCTACAAAGTAAATTTTACCATCCTGAGTCTGGGTTGCGGTAGACCAGAAATCCTCGTCATATAAAGTAATATCGTTCAATAGCATACAGCGCTTTGCTTCAGGAAAAGTCCAAGTATTAGATGTTAATCGCACATCATTCAACAGTGTTGCGACAAACAACCCATCTGTTGTCATTAGGAAGAAGTTACCTTTGTCACCTTGAATTACCAGCATTTCACCCGCATCTGAACCGGGAGGATTAAAAATGCCCATGTGACGAGTAGTAGCCATTAATTCTCCGCGATGTGTTGGCGGTACCGAGAATACGCCGGCCTGCTGTCCTGGCCATTCATTTGGATATGTCCATACAATGCTCCCGTCACGTATTCCTCGCACCATTCCTCCGGTGCCTATTGTCCAACCATTTCCTGCGGCAGCAATTTGCCCACTTCCACTCCAAACTTCATTCATGAAGAAGTTTGCCAACTGTTTTTTTCCTTTTGTTAAATCATATATTGGGAAACCATTTTCAGTAAATTTTTCTGGAGTAAATATTTCCGCACCCGCGGTGCAAAACTCTAATCGTTTATTTATGGTAAGACTACCGGTAGTATTCTTTGCAAAGCTTAATTCATCTGGTGACACTTGTGAATCGCTATTCAAATCTGACCATGCATACATTAATTTGTCCCATCCGGCTTTTTTAGGTTCCATATCTTTTGGCCATGCTTCTTTAAATCGATCATCATTTAGCAATGTCCAGTCTTTAGCCATACCGAGTGATGCGACTGGTTTCGCTAATCCTTTATTCATTAACCATATACTTGCGCATCGCGGACCACCGATAGGGGCAGCATTATTCACATCGGTCATATATTGCAAACCATTAAAATATATGGACGTTTGAGGCGCTGTTCCGTTTGGCATTTGCAATTCTTCCGGTTTTGGCATGTAATAGATATTATTGAGTGTCGAGGAACCTGTCATCCAATCAAGGGTAAACTCCAATCCTACATTTCGTCCCTGTTCGCCATAATAAAATCGATTTGTATTTTGCGGGTCAATAGTGCCACCGCCACCATATTGCGGTGGTCCATAAAATGCATTCACCAGAGTTCCATCTAAAGTCCAACAACTTACACGTTTAGGTGCATAGGATGATTCCGCTACCCAGAGATGATTATCCGGAGTTATGGTGATACCCTGGGGATGATCCATGCGCATCTGGTCATAAGTGCCGGGACGCGCACCACCTGGTGTACCAATATTACGCAGGAAAGTTCCATCTTCTTTAAATACTTTAACCTGGTGAATTGTACCCCAATCACTTATATATATATTGCCTTTATCATCAATTGTTATCCCATGCGGATCAAGCAAGTTTTGTGTGATAATCTCCTGTGGTGTCGACAATTTTGTCTCTGCAGTTATTGATTCACGAGTGAAAGCCGAATATCTAAGCAAACGTTGTCCAGAAAGAGCTAACAGGCGTCCCTGACTATCGAAAACAAGTCCACGACCATCTGGCAACGGTACTGTACCAAGTACTTTACCGGCAATTGCATCAACCAGCAAAAGTTCATTAGTTTTAGGTAAACTGGCCATTAAAATACCATTATAAACCGCTAACCCGCCCAATGACGCTTTAGTTTTATCGGCAAATGTGTATGGTGCGACTATTGGATAACTGTTTGTCTTAAATGCCACCAATCGCAATCCGCCTTCCCATACGATGCCTGAATAGGCATATCCGTCTGCCATTGCTTGCGGGCCATTATCCCGCGTAAGGTGGCTGGCTCCGGTCCAGTTTCCGCCAACCCATAATTTGCCATCAAGTTTTTTACCAGCAAGGTCAGTCCATATTATGCCATGACTTGATTCGGCTACTGAACTTGTCATTAATATTCGAGGTTGAGTGCCTGGAAGAGATAATACTGCTTCCGGCGCGGTATGGTCAGCCAACCACCCTCCAGTTCCACCTCCCCAATGCGAACCTGTCAGCCATGGAGGAGTGCCAGGTGAATTGACTGAAAACTCATATTTTAAATCAAATTGCTTATGGTATAACCCACGAACTGTATATTTGCCGGGTACCACTGGTTGTCCGACCATTTTATAAATACCAGCA
>JBIJDE010000628.1:0-2724 GCA_044344305.1 Armatimonadota bacterium | reverse complement strand
TTCTAACATCTGCACCTGCTGCTCGAAATATTGCCTGCCCACGTAAGGCGGCATTTATTCCAGCAGAATCCGCATCATAGACCAGATAAATTACTCCATTCTCCCCTACTAATCTGTGCAAAATTCTAACATGTTCTTCTCCTAAAGCAGTGCCTAAAGTTGCAACAGCCTCAGTAAAACCGGCAATATGGCATGATATTGTATCAAAATATCCTTCAGTAACAATGGCCCTGTTTTTTTTAGCTATAGTATCTGCTGCAAAATTAAGAGCATAAAGCGTCCTACTTTTGGTAAAAACTGGCGTTTCCGAGGTGTTCAGATATTTAGGTTGATCATCTGGTGAAAGTGCTCTACCGCCAAACGCTATAATCCTGTTTTGCCGATCATAAATAGTAACCATTAATCTGTTGCGAAATCGATCAATCACCCCACTACTGGATGTTCGAAAATTACTAAGATTAGCTTTGACTAATAAATCTTCAGAGTAGCTTTTCTTTATCAGATAATTGGAAAGAAAATCCCATCCGTTTGGGGCATAACCAAGTCCATATTTTTCAGCATGTTCCATAGTAATGCCGCGTTTATTTAAATATTCTCTGGCATTTAGACCTGCTTTACCACGTAATGCCTTGCGAAATGCGTCGTCAGCAGCAGCATTTATACTGTAAAGATAATCTTTTTCTTCCATGCGGCGCGAATCAAGTTGAACAACACGAGGACGAACACCTGAACGACGCGCTAACTTTTCTAATGCCTCAGGAAATGTTAAGTGTTCATGTTGCATAACAAAGGTAAATACATCGCCACCTTTCCCACATCCGAAGCAATGCCAAAAACCTTTATCACCGTCTACAGTGAAAGATGGTGATTTCTCATTATGAAATGGACAAAGTCCTGAATATTTACTGCCGCGTTTTTTCAAAGTAACAACTTGTCCGACAACATTAACTATGTCAGATCGTGTTCTTACTTCATCAGCATCATATTGTTCTATAGTTCCTGCCATATCTTATATTACCATGATGTTCGTGCAACTTCTAAAGACCAGTTTTTACCACTTATTGCACCTATTCCAGCCGAACCATTAATACCTTTTGGACTGTAATGTAATATTAATGAATACGCTCCAAGGCTTCGTCCGATACTATAACTATCATTGAAACTGCTTGATTTACCAGTAGTATAACTTAAATTAGCTGTGGTAGTCCAACGTCGTTGTCCAGAAGCTGATTTATTCCAGGGAAGTTGATAATTAAAACCTCCATTATGATAAAAAACATCAGACCCTACAGAATATGAAGAGTATAAAAAAGCATTCCAGGCTCGTGGACTATTTCCTGTAAAACTCAAACTATAGCGACGAGACGCAGGCATTCCTGAACCGCGGTTACTTACAGTTTTGCTGTAAGAATAGTTAACAGATGTTGATAAGAATTGTCCGAATTGGCGATTATAGCTTAAACTACTGTCAAATGATGAACTTGTAATCCCGTTTGAATCATTGGTTATATCTTGACTTACTCTTGGATTCAGACTTCCGCCCAATAATCGATATGATGGCATATTTAAACCGGCACGTAAACCTTCACTCGTAAGGTTAGTTGTTGTTGCTACACCAGTATTTGATACTGATTTATTTAAATCGTATGCTATAAATGGTGAAAATGTCATGCTATAGCCAGTCTTGCCAAAACGAAGTGGAGGCGGAGCTATAGATAAGTCAGAACGGATGGAATTTGTATTATTATAAAATGAGGTAGAAGTGGATAAATATAGATTAGTCGTTCCAATATCACGTGTGACAGAAACACCAGCATGAGTTGAATAAGGCGATGCTGCTGAATACCTGGAATATGAGCTATTGAAATTACATCTGGTGTTACCAAAATCTTGGCGATGATCCCAGGATACAGAACGTATTTTTCTGTTAACATCATCAAAATATATTCCACCATCACCTGAATCGCCAATCCGGTATTCTTCCTCTATAGATATTTGTATCCCATCATAACCGCGATAATTTGGAGATCCTTGCAATACATTTCTGAATTTTATAGAACCGACATGGCTGCTTGTTGCATCATAATATACAGGAAAATCAACATATAATCCCGCGCTTGATGTTAATGCAATATTGAAATTAAATAATGAACCAACATCAGACGCTCGCATATCTAATACATGATAAGGTAACCGTAATAAACAATGATCAAAATTATTAAGATAAAATTTAGGGGTTTTGAATAAAATATAGTCGCCCGGATAAACAGTTGCCCTATTACTCACAATCCAAGAAGCCGTTTTTGGTGATTCTGGAATGGTATAATCTCGTGTTCTGGCTGATGGGTCATCTTGAAATTTTAATATTGGTAATGTAAATGATTTGAACCCCATATTATCAGTCAATGTTACAGCGTAACCTTGACCAGTATTAAAATCATAATAGATCTCCTCAGCAGTCAAGGTGTTCTTATCATCAGTAATAATAACTTTCCCGCGCGCTAATACAATTCCGCGAATTGAATCTATATTTATTACATTTGCTTTTATCTTATATCCATTGGATGAAAATTGAGCATTATCATATATTTCAAAAACTTTATTATCGAAATTATAATATAATTGCTTACCAATAACTTCATAGAAGTTTTTTTCTTCTGTTGGTGGTGCTGTTTCTCCCTGGCCAATGTATGTAACACGTACTTTAGCTTGCGTTTCCCCAAC
>JBIJDE010000627.1:0-2730 GCA_044344305.1 Armatimonadota bacterium | reverse complement strand
GCCCGATATGGTTTGACGGCTACCAGGCCGACCCGCGTTTTATGGCGGCATTGCGAATAGATAATTTGCTGCTTGACTGGCCTAACGCACAAAAATCTCTGCAGGAATGGGGTTATACGGTGACGGTTGAACTAAACGATACTACTCTGGCAGAAGTACGCAGATTCCTTACAGAATGGCTCCTAAGGCAAGACGCGCTGTATATGGCGGCTTCCCTACCCCCGACATTCGCCATGCCCGATAACTCGCCATGCGGAATATTGATAGAACAGGCAGTATTGCCGGTAAGCCGGGAAACCAACAAACCGTTTGCCATGATGATAGGTGTGAAGAAACTGATAAATCCCAATCTGAAGTTAGCTGGTGATGGTGTCGGCCTGTCGCAGATTGAGTCCGTCGAATACCTGTGTGCCAAATACCCGCAAAACAAGTTCCTGGTCACCATGCTGCAGCGTGAAAACCAGCACAGCCTTAACGTAGCCGCCCGCAAGTTCCGCAACCTGATGGTATTCGGCTGCTGGTGGTTCCTGAATATCCCGTCATTAATCGAAGAGATGACCCGCATGCGCCTGGAACTGTTGGGAACCGCGGTCATCCCCCAACACTCCGACGCCCGTGTGCTGGATCAGTTGATTTACAAATGGGACCATAGCCGCAAAATAATCGCCAACGTGCTGAACGACAAATACACCGACCTGATGGAAACCGGCTGGCAAATCACCGAAAAAGAATTGGCAAGAGATATCAAGAAACTATTTTCAGGCAACTTCTATGAATTTTTGGAGAAGGAACTGTAGAACATTTCTGATCTTTTTATTTATTATCTGAACCACGATTATGGGGATTTTAGGATTGATGGATTTTATTTAATCCTATAACCCATTAATCCAACAAATCGTGGTTCAGACAAAGAATAATTACTGTGCTGGCAATGCGCAACGAAACCCGATGCCGCAGTTGTAGTCAAGTGTGTCGTAATCATCGCGAAAGGCACTGCGACAGCCGATGTAATTATACCATGAACCACCACGCCGAACACGACACTTTCCTATTTTTGGACCGGTAGGATTCTTTACCAAAGTATTCTTATAATAATCCGCACCATACCAGTCCATACACCACTCAGATACATTTCCCGCCATATCAATAACACCATACAGACTGGCACCTGCTGGATAACTGCCCACCGGATGTGTTCCTATATGTTCATTTTCACCATCTGAATTACTCCTATTGGAACATTTTGCAGCATCCCAGTCATTTCCCCAGGGATAAGCACGGCTATCTGTTCCTCGTGCAGCCTTTTCCCATTGCGCCTCAGTTGGCAAAAATACACAAGACCATTCGGCATAAGCCTTCGCGTCAAACCATGTAACATTTACAATTGGATTGGTGTCATGCCACTTCCAGGATGGCTCTTTTGGCATCGCATGTTTCGTCGTTTTGCAGAATTTACGATACTGAGCTACTGTCACCTCGGTCTTGTATATATAATAGGCATCCAAGTAGACTTTGTGCTGGGGCAACTCGTTTGATAGCCATTTACGTTCGTAGGATATCGGCAAAGCCGCGAGTTGCTCTTCACTGGTTCCCATCAAAAACTCGCCAGCGGGAATAAGCACCATTTCCGCGCCGTCTTTGAGGTTAACTTTCACAGTAGGCAACTGATTTGCCGGAGTTGTCGCAGGAGCGTCGGCTGCCCACACGATACTCCATGAAATACACGCCATAAATACGATTAACATTACCTTGTTCATTTATTAAAATCTCCATTTTCTTAAATATTACTCTTAAGGGAAAAATGTTGTCAAATAGGACATGAGTAAAGATAAGCATCAAATATTAACATGTAAATTTTGCAACACAAATAAAATATTTCTGTGATATTTATGTGATAAATGGGCGGTAGAGTATATACATAAAGCTGATGTAGATATCAGTTAATGTAAAAGGAGAATAAAATCATGAAAATTAGAATGTCGAAAACCTTGATCATTGCGTCGGTGTTGACTCTTGGTCTTGCTACCGCCGCTTTTGCACAGTTTGGCATGAATGGCGATGGCCCAAAATGCCACGACCAGCGCCAGGGACCGCCGCCAATGAAGGCTAAACAGGTTATGGATAGCGGTACAACCGGCGTATATATTCTGGAAGGTCCGAAATTCACCAAGTATGACTCAGCAACTCTGGAACAGCTTGGGCAACTCGAACTTGGTATTCCTGCAGATGCGGTAGTAACTAATACAGATGGTGAAAATCCGATGATGCCGCCGCCACCACCAATACCAAGCAATTTCGTTATTTATAACGGTTCCGGTTCAACAACTGAATTCTTACTGGCTGTTGCCGGTGATACTTTTTACAAGATATCTGGCGATACTTTTGCTGTTGTGGTAAAAACTCCTTTACCAGCACCAGCGAAACCAGGTATCAAAAATAATGCTGACATTGCTGCTGATACCGCTGTTACAGACACAACCGCAACGACAGAAAATGACCAGCAAATGAAAGGTAGACCAGAGATGGGTGGACCAAGACAAGGTGAACAAGGTATGGATGACCGACAAGGACCGCCACAAGGTGGACCAGAAATGCGTGGACCGGCAATGCCCCCGCCAGCGCAGCCGAAATTAGATTTGAATGGTGATATCCTGTATATATTACGTGGAAATCAACTTACATCGATTAGCGTTGCTGACGGATCAATAAAAGCAAGTGTGGTAACTGGAA
>JBIJDE010000626.1:0-2731 GCA_044344305.1 Armatimonadota bacterium | reverse complement strand
ACTGTACCGTTTGTACGTTAAGAAATGCTGTAGAACAGACTTTCTACCAACAAAAAATGAGAGTTAACACTCCGGTTGCTATTACGAAGCACCTTGATGATAACTTTATAGATTTTAATATGATGGTATCTACTGAAAATGCTGGTGATGTTGTACTATTACAAGTTGATATTGTGTTTCCAATTATAAATGAGGAGTTAACGCAGAGTTTAATAATAGATGAGTTTGCCGATATGACAAGAGTATCAAATTGATTGATTTTAACCTTGAAAAAGTGTAAATACAAATATTGCCTTTCCAGATAGTTATAGCAATAGAAAGTTGAGTGAGAATATAGTTACAATTTTAATGTGGGTGGTATGTTAAATGATTATCGTATGTATGTGGTGTAAAACTAAATATGAATATCGTTATGATGACATGCGCATATCTTATGGACTTTGCGAAGATTGCGTGTGTAGTAATGATTTTCATATGGGTATGCAACTTACCGAATATCTTGAATCTTTAACTCAACCTGTTATTGCTGTTAATCAGGATGCTGTTCTACTGTACGCAAATAAAAAGGCATTACAATTTATTGATAAAGTTAATTCAGATATTGCGGGACAACTATGTGGTCACGCTTTCGATTGTATCAATACTCACAATACTAACTCATGCGGCAAAACCAGCCATTGCCAAGATTGCAAGTTTATTAAAATGGTAAAAGATACGTATACACAAAATAAAATGTTGATTGACACAGTTGTAACCATGTCAAAAAGACACGCTGACATCTATGATAAATATAATATGATGTTATCAACTGAGAAAGCCGGTGATGTTGTGTTGTTAAGAATAGATGCAACTCTTCCATTTAATTCAGATTAATTTTTTATTACTGGGTATATCGGTAGAGACGCAAGGCCTTGCGTCTCTACAATCGGCACAATCTGAATAATATTACAAATATCAGGTAATCACCTGATATACTGCAATGAAAAATATCATTATATTTATATAGGATATAGTTGATTTTAGATATTATAATTTCGTCAAAGGTTTTTGAAACTTATTTAACGTTTATTTATCTCTAAAATGGGGACAACATATTAGGGCACTTTCAAATGGAGCATGATAATGGATCATATAGATATCGGATCATCTGAAACAAAGATTAATACAAATATAATTTCACTGGATGAAATTGTGGTTACTAATTCGGATGATATAAATACGACAGTAATTAAAATAGAGAAACTTCAATCTGAACCGAGCAAGATTAAGGAAGAAAAAACAGCTATAGAATTACAATACTTAGAATTGTTTAATCATGTACCGTTGGGATGTTTCACAATTGATGAAAAATGTCATTTTACTGACATAAATGCTCATGCCGCAACGATATTTGGAAGCACCATTTCTTCATTATTAAATAACTCTATTTTTCAATTTTTCATATCTGATAATTATAATATTTACAACAATTTCATAAACCTGATTAACAGCCATGAGTTAACAGAAACGTTTGAGTCGCAGATTACCCGTGGAGACAACTCCACTGTTTGGGTTAAAATATATTACGGTGAAATACAAGAGTCTTCACGAACTTTTTATATTATGGACATTAGTGATATCAAAGTAATCAAGAAGTTAAAAAAGCGTGACTGTACGGAATTGGAATATAAAACTAAACAGATAAATATCTTATCGGATGTGTCACCATCAGGCATATGGCGTACAGATAATAGTGGAGCAATGATTTATATTAGTCCACGATTAACCGAAATTACCGGCATAAAACATGAAGATACTATTGGGAAAATATGGTGGAATGGTATTCATCCAGATGATAAAGATCGAGTTGTAAATGACTGGACTCTTGCAGTGGAGGCTGATGCTGAGTTTCAATCAGAGTTTAGATATTTAAAACCTTATGATGAAACTGTATGGGTATTATGCTACGCAAAACCTATGAAAGGCAATGTTGGAGAATGCATTAGTTGGATTGGCACTATTACTGATATAAGTCTAAGAAAACATAATGATGAGATAAATATTGCAAAAAGTGAATTGGATATTGCCCGCGCACGATATTTTGATTCCTGTGAATTGGAACCGGTAGACTATTGGACACTTAGCGATAAAGGACTTATTCTTGAGAAAAAAAGATTAATCCAGGAGTTTAATCATAATAGTTCTGTAATGTTGGGTGTCCCCCGTAGTGAATTATCAGGAAAATTGATTACAAATTATATTTTCATTAAAGATTCAAGTATATATTTTTCAAGCAGACAACAGTTATACGACACCATGGAACCACAAATATGTGAATTGCGGTTGCAAAAGAGCGACGGTACTTTGCTTTGGACAAGTTTAGAATTAACTGCTTCACAAAATGATGAAGGTGAATTTTTATGTCGTGTGATAATAACAGATATATCAGAACGAAAGAAAGCAGAAGAAGAACTTCGTAATGCAAATTGGCGAATGGAGAGTATCATCGAAGGAACAAATACCGGTACATGGGAATGGAATATTCAGACCGGAGAAGTTGTTATCAATGAAATATGGGCAAATTCAATAGGTTATTCGTTAATAGAGTTAGTACCCTTTAATGTTAAAAAAATGGAAAAACTATTCCATCCTGATGATTTAGTAGAATCTGCTGAATTGTTAGAACATCATTTTGCTGGTGAATTACCATACTATGACTATGAATGCCGATTAAAGCATAAAAATGGGCATT
>JBIJDE010000007.1:0-32504 GCA_044344305.1 Armatimonadota bacterium | reverse complement strand
TCAACCATGCTGTGCAAGCTGCGCGGGTTGGAACAGGTGATGGTTGACATGTATGAATCGCCGGAAGAACTTCATCAATTGTTGGCATTTATGCGTGATGGTATTCTAACCAATCATAACGAAGCAGAAGCCGTCGGAGATTTCAGCCTGACCGATAGCAGCTCTCAGGAACCGTTTTATTGTGATGATATGGAAATATTGAAGCCAAACTCCGGTTCGCGAAAGATAAATGAGCTGTGGGGATTTGCCGCCGCCCAGGAGTTCACCTTGATTTCGCCAGATATGCATGACGAATTTATGCTGCAATACCAGATGCCTATTTATCGCCGGTTTAAACATACCAGTTATGGATGTTGTGAAAACCTGACGAATAAAATTGACATTCTGCGGCAATTGCCAAACCTGCGGGTTATTGCGGTGGCACCCACCGCCGATGTCGGTAAATGCGCTGAACAAATAAAGGATGACTACGTCTTCTCCTGGCGTCCCAACCCGACAGATATGGTATGTTGTGGATGGAATGAATCAGCAATAAAGAAAACAATCAGTGAAGGCTGTGAAGCCGCAAAAGATTGCCACATGGTGATTCACCTGAAAGATATCGAAACCGTAGAAGGCGACCCAACCCGACTGCGCAGATGGACAGAAATTGTCCGTTCAGTTACAGAAGAATAGAGTATGAATGATATTGCCATAGCTGCCATTGCCGTTGCTACTGTTGACGGCATGGTAGACGCGAATTATCAGCGGGCAATTCGGCTGGCGGAGATTAGCCTGGCAGAAAAACCGGATATTATCCTGTTGCCAGAGGCGTTTGCCGCCGGGTATTGCAGTGATGATTTGCGTCCGTTTGGCGAAAATATTCATGATAGCCCGTATCTACAGGCATTTCGCCGTATCTCTGCTGATGGTGGATGCATGGTATTAACAGGATTCCTTGAATCGGTATCGGCAGGGGTGAGGAATTCGGTAGTTATATTTGACCGCGGCGAGGTAATCGGCGTCCACGCGAAACGGTCATTGTGGCCGGATGATGAACGTCCCTACCGCGATGAACGCCAGTTGCTGGTGCCGGGAGACAGTCTGGAGATATTCCCCAGCCGCTTTGGCGATTTTGCGACGCTGATTTGCTACGAAAATATGCTGGATGCCAATTGGGACGAAATCGCCGGTCGGGTATCTTTTGTACTGAGCCCATATAACTGCGAAGACGACCCCTCGCGCCATAACATCTATAACGCCATCCGACTGGGCATACCATCAGCCTGGGCAAATCGCACCGGTACGGTATACAGCAAAACCAGCTATCGCAGCAACCCGGGCACCGCCGGCATTACCGACGCGAAAGGCAATATAATTGCTATATCAAAACCAGGGGTTGAGGAGATAGTGGTGGGGAAGATAATTACGAATTAGAAATGTATTGGACCGCAGGCTTCCAGCCTGCCCCCGGCTGAAATTTAGTGGCACTTTTCAAACAGACGATAAACGTTTAAATTTCATAAATTTGTAACTATGCGTTTTATTATTACGTGCCGCTAAACTACTACCGGGGGGCAGGCAAGATGCCTGCGGTCCCAGTTGTTGTATTGGATCGCAGGCTTCCAGCCTGCCCCGGCTGAAATTTAGTGGCACTTTTCAAACAGACGATAAATGTTTAAATTTTACAAATTTGTAACCATGCGTTTTATTATAACGTGCCACTAAAATTGTACCGGGGGGCAGGCAAGATGCCTGCGGTCCCAGTTTTTGTATTGGAGCGCAGGCTTCCAGCCTGCTCCCCGGCTGAAATTTAGTGGCACTTTGCAAATAAATGATAGACTTTCAAAATACCCATTAATATTACTTTCAATTACTAACAATAAAAATAATTATTATATTTCTATCATTTTATGACACTAAACACCAAAGTATGGAATGTATAGATACATGAAGAACATTTAGAACCTTTTTTAAGGTTGAAATATCTAAATTGATCGGATGTTTATTTCATTATGTGATCGATGGGGTCAATTATTTGTGTAGAATACTATGCAAAATTATGACGCTAATCATTTATTATTAGAAAAGCCGCAAAATATTGCGGCTTTTCTCATTTCTTTACCACGCGTAATCTGGACCGATATTTGCTGTCATGCATCGGTAACCTTCATCATCCAGTGCTTTTGCCATGGCGGCGTGTTTATCCGGGTCTGCCATCACGCCGGCGATTGCCCCGCCTGATCCGCAGGTGGTGGCGCACAGGCCAAATGATTCCACAATTTCTACCATGCGCAGGTTATGTTTGCCCAACACGCTATCGCCAAATATTTTTCTGCGCAGGGAAAACGCCTTGCCTTGCATTTTGCGTATCGCATCATAGTCGCCGGTTAACATTGCCTCGCGACCATCCTCGGCAAACGTCGCGAAGGTTATCATGGCGTCGCGTACTTCTTTTTCGCCTTCGTTCCAGCGGCGTTTGACATCGCTGTGGATAAATCCTGACTCGCTGGGATCGAGTACATATGCGACAAACAGCGGCGGTATACAGCTTTGCGGCATGCGGGTGTATTCGCCATAACCGCGTTCGGTCAAATATTTTCGGTCAAAATCCATATACATCACGCCGCCATAGGTTTGTATTACTCTGTCTTGCAGACCGGCGGTGATGCCAAGTTCGATAAGTTCGGTATCCAGTGCCAGTTGTGGGAAGGTCGTCTGTTGAAACTGGTCACTGACGCCGTACCAGTTGATTAAGGAACGCCAGATGGCTATTACTATCGCGCTACTGCCCGCCATGCCTACTTCGCGGGGGATAGTGGTTTCATACCGCACGGTGAAATTCGGTGCGTCCAGTTTAATTCCGCGTTCTGTGCAAATCTGGTAAAAACGTTTGCACGATGCCAGCATGATGCGTAAACCGCCATAATATCCCTGTTTATCAATAGTCTTTGCCAATGTTCCCAGGTTGGGGAAATCCATCGGGTCATAGCTGGGGTGTGGCAACAGTTCAATTATTTCACTTTCCTTCAAGGTTATCTGGGCGAAAAAATTGCTGATGAGACAAGAGATTGTCTTGCCAAAATATCCATCGGATGGATTGCCCAGCAAACCCGCACGGGCATGAACTACCGTTGATAATTTCTTAATAGACATTAATTTTCCTTAATTTTGGTAAAAATAATATTTACCAATTGTTTTTTAGCCTGAAATGGTGTAAAATCCTTTTAAATTAGAAACAAAGTTTCACAAGGAGTTTCACATGTCAAATCAATACATGCTTCCATCGATGCCGATGAAGAGTTTCGCCGAACCATCGAACACTCACTCTTCACTTGGCGGGCCCCTGCGTTTCATCATTTGGCTAATACCTATGATTATTCTCGGCATAGTTTTATTCGTCGATGAAGTTACTTGGCCATACATCGTAAAGATGGTGCTGAGCGGCATAGTGCTGAAGATTATCATCGGCGGTATGCGGGTCGCGGCACAGTGGGAAAGAGGTGTGGTACTGCGCCTGGGTGCTTTTCACGCGGTGAAAGGCCCGGGATTAATCTACATCATTCCATTCCTCGATTTCGTACGCTTCATCGACACCCGTACCCTGGTGTTGAATGTCCCCAGCCAGAAAGTTATCACCCGCGACAATGTACCGGCGCAAATTGACGGCGCGCTGTTCTACATCGTCACCGACGCGGAAAGAGCGGTTACCGCCATTCAGGATTTTCAATTCGCCATATCCCAATATGCCCAGGCCGCCCTTCGCGATATCGTCGGCGGCATGACTCTGGATGAACTGTTGTCTGAAAGAGAACAGATACAAAACCATATCGGGTCGGTTGTTGACGAACATGTGAAGATTTGGGGTCTGCGGGTTGACAGCATTCGCCTGTTGGATATCGAATTGCCGGAAGACCTTAAACGCATGATGTCGCGCCAGGCATCCGCCGAACGCGAGAAACGCGCCACCATCACCAAGGCAGAAGGCGACCGCGACGCCGCCGTAAACCTGGCAGCAGCAGCCAAAACCATGTCACAAGATGCAGGTGCCATGCAATTGCGCGGACTGCAAACCATCGACGGCCTGGGAGCCAGCCCATCCAACACCATAGTATTATTCCCGATGGAATGGGTAGAAATGGCAAAAACCATCTCCAACCTCAGCCCCGAAGCTATTCAGAAGATGGTGGACAAAGTAAAAGTAGTGGAAATAGAAAAGTAGAGACGCAATATTTTGCGTCTGTAAAATTGAAGCTTAAACATATTAATTTTTCAATTATTATCAATCCAACCCCAGCGGGGCGAAATGTTAATAGCATTTAATCAGCATAAAAGATGATAAAAAATGAAATCCGAATAGGCTCTTGCATAACTCACTAGGAATGTAATCAACCCAACCACCCCCTACCCCCTCCTTGGCAAGGAGGGGAGTTATGGTAGTAACTTTATAATATAATGGTTACTTTAATAATCAAAACTTTCATATTAAACTCCCCTCCTTGCCAAGGAGGGGTGGCCGAAGGTCGGGGTGGTTTTCGCCTACCACAAACTTGAAAATTAAACATTAGAAAGGTTTTGCAAATTCTTCCGAAAATATTCTATTCTGGCGTAAAATGCAAATTGTTGATATTATAGTTGTCAACCGGATTATATATCGAGGGTAGTTATGAAATATTTATTTATGCTGTTCATCATTATTTTGTCAATAAATATGGCAAATTCCGTTTCTGTTGGGCCACGGTTGGATGAGGGTACTGGTACTGTTGTTATAACTACCGGTTTGCCCGTTTCCGCTACCTGGCCCATTTTGCGATATGAAAAGCCGTTGCGGGTGCTGGTTGTCGCATCAAAAGGCGCGTCTATCGCGACATATCAGCGGGTATGTCGACGAATGCGGGCAGAGTTGGATGTGCGATATATTGGCGGTGGTGATGACATATATCACGTTAATGACAAATGGATAGAGCCGCAGAAAGACCCGACATATCAGGAATTAAAAGACGCGACAATAAATGGCGCTATTAACGCAGTGGGGTCGGCGTATGATGTGATAATATGTGACAATCCGGATAATATTCTCAAAAATGGCACCATGCAGGACAGCTTGATTAAGTTCGTTACCGATGGTGGAACCCTGGTGGTTACGGGCAATATATACCCCGATGCCGCCAGCGCACTGGGCAAGGAATGGCCGGCAAAACCGACGAACCGCAATACCTGGATGCAAGGCGGTGCAGTGCGTAAAGATGACGCGGAACTGGCGGGAATACCAGTGGAACGGTTAAGCGGACATAACTGGATAGCTATCGCGGAAGCCACCACCGGCTCAACAGCACTGGCAACAGGTGAAACCGGTGCGTTGTTTAAACGAATCGTCGGCAAAGGAACTATCCTGTATTGCCCAATGGGACTGATATCCCGCAAGTATAATGTAATTCAAACTATCCAACGCAATTATGACCATGACGAGATATGGCTGCGGTTGTGGGATCAGGTGCTATATAGCATTGTCCGCGGCGACGTGGCTATTCCGGCATTTGCCGATGTAAAATCTGGCTTGAAGGAAGCGGAACCGGGTAAGGAATATATTGTTCCGGTGAAAATATATAACCGCACCAGCGCAGGACCATTGACTATATCAACCCATGTAACCACCCCGCGAGGCACTGTCGTTTATAAAAAAGAAGAGACCATCACCATGGAAGCAGGTAAAGACCTGACAATGGAGATGAAGATACCGGTAGCACCAGAGTGGGTTTCCGGTTTGTACCCGATATATGTAACGGTCGCAGACACGGCAAAGAAAAAGCAATATCAACAAGGAATGAGTTTTATCCCGGTGACCGGGACACTGAACCTGACCATGGCAAGCGAAAAGAAAGGTTATAAAATTGGCGAGGAAGCAAAATTTATTCTAACTGCATCAGCAAAATCACCATGGAAAGGGAAATTGCGATTCGGCGTATTCGATTTTCGCGGTAATCTGTTGAATGCTAAATCTCAGGATGTTGAATTGAATGACAAGCCGCAACAGATAGCATTTACTTACAAACTGGCAGATTATGGCGTTAAGGTGGATGTTTATTGGGCACAGGTTGACGCGATTACCCAGTTACCAGCGAAATCAATCGGCAAATCGACAGATGTAATATGGGGACAGGCACTGGCGAAATGCAATAAATATGAACCATGGAGTATGCGCAACGAATACCAGTGGTCAACCTGGGCGGGGGTAGCGTGTGCCGCGCCATCGCTTGTACCGATGGGGATGCGCATGATGGCGTTTGCCGGGATGAACGCCCTGGGTTACCCGGGCCGCAGCGAATTATCATACGCGGCGGAAAGATGGGGATGGCGATATTATAACGAAGGTATCGGCATGAATACATTCGCGCCGGTGATAGAATATGAAAACGACGCCGAGATTGAAACGCAATTATTAAAAGAAGCGAAAAGCGCAATGGATAACCCGGATATGAACTCAGCCGCTTTTGTGCTGTGTTCGGTTGGCGAAGAAGCCGGTTTTAAAAATGGTTGGGGCACTCGCTATTATTGGGATACCCCTAAAGCACCGGAAAAAGCCTGCAAGGCGTTGCAATGGTACTTGAAAACAAAATATCCTGACCTGAATATTATGAACTCGGTATGGAAAACGAATTATAAGAGTTGGGATGAAGTGAAGCTAACGAAAGAGTTTTCCAGCAGAGCACCAAAACTTGAGGCTGATGGATGGGCACACCCGAAAGATTCACCCATGGGCGAAGGGATAATCGGGGTCAGCCTGGCACCATATAAAGACACAGAGGATTTTTACAACTGGTATTATGACCGGATTATCGTCATCGCGCGTAAAATATTGCGCGAGAAAATAAACCCGGTATCACAAATAATGTCATCTGCCCCCACAATCGGCACTAGCAATGTCTACGATGTGCGGCTTTCCGGTCCGGGATGCTGGAACGAAAGTCAGGCATATACGCTGAATACTGGCGAGGAACCCGGTTATGGTCTGATATGGGGACATTTTGACTGGAACGTGATGAGTGATAATATGCTGTGGGGTTTTCTATTGCAACGCAGCGGCCATAATAATTATTGGGTGGATATCCCACTGATGTTCAACAGCGACCTTAGTCTGACACGCGCCACCATGTCTATGCGGCGGTGGACGACAAAACTTGCCGGGCATGAACGGGTTATTTTGGACAGCAAACCGTTTGTATCCGAGGTTGGCGTTCTGGACTCCAATGGTCTTTCAATATCGCGAAGTCCGAATTATATGACAGATTCGGTGAAAGTCGCATTGCAACAAGCTGGTTTTGGATTTGCCAACGCGTCGATTGACGACCTAAAAAAATATAAAATTGTCATTGCTGTAAGTCGCCAGGCAGTTTCACCGGCGGACGCGGAAAAGATGAATGCCTATGTTGAGGCGGGTGGCACGTTGATATTCACCCCGCGATTTGCCAGCCAGACCGAGTTTGGCGCACCGCAACCGGTGTCACCGGGCAATGGATTGGCAGATAAATGGGGATTTACCGTGACCGGAAAAACAGAAAATATCCCGATGTACCACAGTGGCGATACCCAAAGTTTCAGCATTGATGGTCTGGGTAATAATTGTAAAGGTACCCGCGCGGCGGGGATAAAGGTGTTTCGCGAAATAGTGAAAAGCGATGGATGGACACAGGTTAGCGCATTTGACGATAAAACCCCGGCGATTTTAACCCGCACATTGGGCAAGGGGAAATTGGTATATGTTAACGCAATTTATCAAAGCCACTGGTACATACAATGGGTAACCCCCACCGGCGCTGAACGCCAGGGATTCTATAAAATGATAGAACAGTTATGCAGCCAGGCCGGCGCGTACCGTACCTTGAAAATGGACGGCGATATGGAACAGGTGCTGCATACCGCGGTACAGCAATTCACAGACCCCACCGGGAAAATCAATTACGCCATTCTGCGTACCAACGGCGAAGTTCCCTGGGTTAACGCCAAGTGCAGTTGGTTGGGCAGTCAGAAAGCATGTTACGATATACTGGGTGGAGAAGTTGGCAAACCTGTACAGGTTTACGGCAATTTGCTTTATGTAGATGGTATCCCCAACAGCGGAATGGTCAGAATTAAGGATAGTTTTAAAACTCCCAATAAAAACTTTTATCTTAATCTGAAACCTGGCAGTGGAAAATTGTTGGCATTCACCGCGGAATTGGTTGCAAAAATTACTGTATCAACACCGAATACCATATTCGCCGGTAGTCCTGTGAAAATTACCGTTAATATTCTGGATGCCGCCGGAAAGCCGGTTCCTGGCGCATTTCCATTGACTATCACGGTGAAAAACAGCAGTAAAACTGTTTATGAAGGCTCTGTTTCTCTGGAAAGCGGGCAGTCATATACTTTTAATACCATCCTTAATGACACAGACGCTATTCACGATATAATTGTCACCGACGGAATAACTGGCCTATCCGGTACTACCCGGGTTACCCGCAAGTCGCTGATACCTACGCCGCCTGCCGCGCCTGCATTTGCCGCCTGGGGTTGGCCATCAGAAATATTAGAGCCGGTGCAGATGTCCGGCGATACCTTCATTACACGGTTAAAACGGTTAGTGGAGTTGTACCAGAAAGACCATTCCGGTGACGGGTGGATGGCGAAACAGAATCTGTGCGCATTCTACGATTATTTCCCCGGCACCCGCCACGATATTATCCGACCGTTAAATGATGTTGACTGGACTAAATATACGGCAGATATTAACCGCGCGGTGAATGATGGCGCAACCATAATACTTACCGGCGAGGATGTAAATATCGACCCGGGCAGCGGGTTGGCAATTTGGCCGCATTATGACGGAAAGCAAATCACCGCACTGACAACCGCGTTAAGAGATGCAAAAT
Source organism: Armatimonadota bacterium (assembly GCA_044344305.1). GTDB lineage: Bacteria > Armatimonadota > Hebobacteria > CAIYQO01 > CAIYQO01 > JBAXQQ01. The sequence continues at coordinate 23,616 of JBIJDE010000007.1, read as the reverse complement.
GGACCATCGCCACCGCCGATGGCGATACCATAGTGGCTAATTTGGGTAAAGGAAAAGTAATTCTCTGCCGCGAGTCCATCGATGCTGCCGGCAACACTAACCCGGAAGCAATTCGCTGGAGTCAGCGTTGGCAAAGCGAATTAGCAGCAATGAAAGACCGACCAGTTCTACCAAATATGTCTATCGAGAAACTGACAGATTGGTGGAGTGGACGAACTGTGATAGCGAACACACCGCGCACCATTAGCTGGCTTTCCAGTAATTGGCGCGAACAAAAACTGTCGCTGGATAGCAATAAACACCTGGGTGAAGTTATATCCATCGCCGTGCCAGATGGTACAATAAAAAGCGCAGATATTCTATTTACCCCCACCAAAGGTGATGGGAAGATATTCGTCGATATCGGATGTGATGACACCATTGACATGGAAATATCTGGTGGGCAAGCAACAGTTAATTTTACCGCAGCCATATCAAAATATCTGACGTGGAAAGCCGATGGCATAACCGGTCCATATCGCGACGGCAACAACTGGCGAATAGTGCCAATACGCCTGACCACCAGTAGTAGAGTTGATGTTACCGTTGGTGGAGTTAAGGTGGTATTGCAGTAATGGGAGTCTTATACCTTAAGTTAAATAAATTTGATGATGTATTAAGTGTTCAGTGTTCAGTTATTAAAATGAAAACTGATGTGTTATTTGAGACGACCCCAGCGGGGTCGAATATTTGTAGAATAGGATTTTAACTAATAAATCCGACCCCAGAGCGGGTCGCATATAAAACAGGCAGATTACATGTCATTATATCCGACCCGCTCTGGGGTCGTGTCTTAATATGAAACATTTTCTATATATATCCGACCCCATCCGGGGTCGAAGCTAAATTGATAAAATGTGTATAATGGTGAAGGCGTTGCCGTGGGCTATGGAATTAATTTGTTTATGCCGTTAGCAATCAAATTTGTACAAAAAAGTAATGATATTTAGTAACCTGCCGGGATTCGGCACTTTATAATATATATAAATGAGGAAAAAGAATATGCCTTGGCATCGTATACTTATTGCAGTAGCAATTGCAGCAATATTATGTCTTTCTGTAAATCTGATAATTCTGATAATAAAAACTCAAAGCTTAGCAAATGGTTTAAGTTCTCAAAATATGAGTTTGGCGAAACATTTTTCATCTGGTAGTTTTGACTTCGCTGATAGTTGTTATCCTTTTAAATGGCAGAAAAGAGAGCAAGAGCGTTTGCGATATGTATTGCAGCGTCCCGATTCCGCGTCTGTTGGAAATGATGATTTTTCCAAGGCGTTATATTTACTATATGCCGAAAAACATCCTTCTGAAAAAGTATTTCAAGAAGGTATTCGTCGTGAACCTGAAAACGCGTTATACCACTACTTATTGGCAGATATGTATATCAAACAAGGTTTGGGTGGTGATTGGCCAAAAAAAGATAAGAATGATAAGAAAGATGTTAATTTTAAATATGAATATTCCATTAAAAATCGTAAGAAACTTGATGCGGGTATGGGCGAATTAGCTATTGGGTTAAAACTGCCATTTATCAGCCATCGGGATATATTGATTCAGACGCAGTTAGATGCCATGCCACCCGCTGTAGGTTACGAAGACCGACTTAAAGAGATATATCTTCTTGCGGACATTCTTTTGCCGGAATATGCGAAGACACGCTATTTTGCACGGGTGAATGGTTTTTATCTACAGACCTTGCTTTCTGAAGGTAAACGTAAGGAAGCAGAACCTTTCCTGTATACAGGAGAACGTCTTGTGGTGCAGGTATCAAATGACACGCCATTAACATTAATTGCACTGTTAGTGGCACAGGCGATAGGCACTATTAGCGAGGAACACGATGCGCGAGTATGTCGGTCATTCGGTCTTAACAGCGAAGCCGCGACAATTGAGAAAAATATACCGGTGCTATTGGGCAAAATGCGGGATTGGCGAGTCAGTGTAAGGAAAAATAGCAGTGATGTCTATGAAGAATACGCGGGATATTTTCCATTAACGTTATTCCCGGTCTTTGGCACACAACCGGAGGGATTAATTACGAAAAAAACATTAACCCCTTCGCGATTGATAGAATACGTAGTGATAGAGAAAATTGTCGCAACAGCTCTGAGTTTTATTGCATTTGTTTTATTTGCATTTTCCGGCTTGAAATATTGGCGTTTAAGGATGATTACAAGCTATGTCGATTTGCCATTACAGGATTTAGAACTGACTCGCATTGAGTGGCGACGCATAATAAGTTACGGATTATTGATACCAGTTGCATTTTATCTGCTCTTTATCTCTATTCCGCTAATATCAGGCCGTGACCATGGTATTATGCGTTCTGTTTGGCAATTTGGCATCAGTCTTGTGATGTTGATCTTATGGACGCTATTTGCATCTACAATCATGGCTGCTAATATCATTAAAAAACGCTGTTTTGATTTCGGTAAAATGGTTCCTGATAAGGTAAGTCAAATAGTTTCTGTAATTCTAACTATTACCTGGTGTTGCCTGGCATTAGTTTTTCTGTTGATACCTGTCAGTTGGACTTTATTGTCTTTTACCCTCGAAAAATCCCCGATTATGATTAATGTATTACAGATGATTGAGGTTGGTATTTGGGGTGTATTTGTTCTGGGTATGCCGCTATACCCGGTAATCTGGACAAAAAAAGATGACAACTTTATTTCATATCATCTGGTAATGTCTAAAACGATGCTGACGATATATCTTTTTACGACGTTGCTGTTTGCTTCATTTGTGCCGGTGTGTTCATTTTTCGAGAAGAAATACGTCAAATCAGACCAGATTATGAAACCGTTTAGACAGGGAAATGACATTAGCATGACCATGATAGAAGGCAAGGTCTCCATGATGTTGCGCGATGGCATTCGCGAAGGTGCGGTTAAATTGGGTATACCGTGGGAATGACGAAAAAAATAAAAAAATATTTTCAACTCTACCGGTAGTGTTTTGTATTTCCCCTTGCGCTATCTGTGGGACTGTGGTAGTATTCATTCGTTAGCAGTTATTATCATTGCAACTTTTATAATTATGTATACAGCAACGAATGTAGTAAATATTTCAGACGAACTAAGGGCGCGTTTCACCGGACATCCGGTGAGCGTGCCTTTGTTCGAGGGTCCCCTGGATTTGCTGATATACTTCATCAAACGTCAGGAAATCGACATTAATGATATCCCCATCTCAACCATCACCCGACAATTTTTAGACTACATTAAATTAATGGAAGTTTTGGATATTGAATTAGCGAGTGATTTTCTGGTGATGGCGGCCACTTTGTTGGAAATTAAATCCCGCATGCTGTTGCCGCGCCCACCAGCGATGATTGAAGAGAAAATAGACGAAGATGAAGATCCGCGGGCAGAATTAGTGCGTCGCTTACTGGAATATACACAATATAAATCCGCCGCTCAGGAATTGCAAAAACGCGCCGAAGAAAGAAGCCAATGCGTATCGCGTCCTGATATCGTCGCTACCATACCATTACCAAAGGTAGACCCCGAATTTTCCGTTGACCCTGATTCGTTTAACCTGTGGAAAGCATTGCAGGAAGTGCTGGCACGTGCGGAAGCCGCTGGTCCAACTTTTCGCGAGGTTTCTCGTCCACGGGTAAGTATTCGCCAACAAATGATGTATATATTGAAACAACTGGAGAAATGCGGTCCCGATGGTATTGTCTTTGCTGATATATTTTTCACCCCCGACTGCGATTTTCCGCTGACCCGCACCACAATAATAATAACCTTCCTCGCCGTTCTGGAACTAATGCGCATGCACCGGATAACCATCATCCAGAAAGAACTATTTGGCCAAATCCGCATTGCACCTACTCAGGGACAATTGTTGAATTAAACTACTGACGTTTCCTTTTTGTTATTTCTGGCTAAAATTGGTATAATTCATTTATATCATAATTTATTTGGATAAATGTGACGTGTTGCGAAGTTTTAAGAAAATCTGGTTATTATTGTTTTTATTCCCGTACCTATTTTTTGCGGTTATCGGGGGGGTGCCACATCAACATGGACATAATAATCACGCCCAGCCTTTTTCGTTACGCACCACTGGATTTCAATCAGGTAATACTTCATGGGTGGCAGTACATAATAATGACATTAATGATAATGATCAATGCGCGTTATGTATCGCGCAGTCAACATTAAGTGCTTGTGCTTCGTTTAGTTTGCCACATTATTCGCTTCCGGTGATTCAAACAGATGAAACACTTGGTTACCGCGTTATTTTATCCCGTTATAATCCTTCATTATTTTCTTCCCGAGCACCACCATCACACCTTAGTTAGGCGTCTTTTCATAATTTTCGACGAATCTTTCTAAGGGGATACTATGACTCTTTGGCGACGCAGAATGATGCCTGGCATTATTCTGGCGTTTATTACATACTTGTTGATGTCCGGTCTTGATGAAGTGCACAGTCATTTTCATTACTTTAATCCGCATGCGACATACTATTCAACTAATAGCGAACAACACACAACTAACGATGATTGCCCCACTTGCTTGTGGCATACCATGGTAATGGTGTCGTGTGTCATTATCTTTATTATTCCAATATTATTAATCAGGCAGTTGCCTATCTATTTTTACAAACTTTGTTACCTGTCATCAACTATTTTATTTACTCGCTCTCGTGCTCCACCGAATAATATCAACAGTAATATTCAACTTTTTTAATTCACTATTTTATTCAATTGGAGTACAAAATGAAAAAAAATTTAGTTTTAGTTTTATTACTGCTTACTGTACTGACATCGTTGACAGTATGGGGGCAAGATTCATCCGGCATACAAAATTTGCCGGTGACAAATAATACTGCAGAAGAGACAACTACTGATGAAACAGTCTCTACACCAAATGCAGTTTCTACAGGGGCTTCCATGTTGCCTGACATCAGTGTGATAGGAAATATCAAGGGTACGCTGGCAAACCATGGTATTGACGCAGAAACTAATCAACACCTGCAACTCGACGAAATCGAAGTAGTTATGGGCAGTAAAATATATCCTGGTATTCGTGCTGACTTAGTAATCGCTGGAGGAGCTTCAGAACCCGTTGGTGTTGAAGAAGCATATCTGACAGCTGAAGAGTTGCTATCAAATATCCCGGCAGGCGCCAGATTAGGTATAGTACGCCTACCGTTTGGGAAGGTAAATCCTGTTCATCCCCATTCCTTGCCATTTGTAGATACTCCCAGCGCCATCACAAATTTGATTGGCAATGAATTTAGAGGTAATGGATTTGAGGTCATATCACTGATACCAACGCACAATTCCTTCTTTTTACAAGCACAACTTGGACGTTGGAAAAATCTTGGCGATCCAATGGAAGGTGCTGGTTTTAATGATGAGAAGGTTTTTACGTTGGGACGTCTTTGGACCGGGACATCATTGCCAGGTGATGCAGAAATAGAAATCGGAGCCAGCGGCGCATTTGGCAAAGGGGCTTTTGATACAATTAATAATATCAATCTAAATACCGTTAGTATATTAGGTGGTGATATCACCTTCAGGAAGTGGCTGCCGGGAGAACGCCGTTTGCTTTTGCAGGGCGAGTATATCAATCGAAAGCAGGATGTCAGCAAGGAAGGTTATTATCTGTTAGGAACTTATCGTCCTAACCATCAATATGAGTTCGGCAGCCGTTATGACTGGAGTGAAATCATTAGCAGTACCAGTCATGAGTCGTATGTTTCACTATTCGCAACAAAATTTTTAAGTGAAACAACCTATCTGCGTTTACAGGTTAAAAAAGGTGTGGATGGCAGTGGTCAAAAAGTTAATGAACTTTTGGCACAATTTGTCTTTGGTTTTGGCCCGCATACGCATGCTTTACAATAAAGGAGAATATGCATGAAAAATATATTACATTTCTATGTCGCTACAGCGGCATTCATCATTAGCGCAGTGATTCCTTCATCTGCTGTTAAAGTAATTACTTCAACTACAGACTTTGCAGATATTACCCGTCAAATTGGTGGCAATCGTGTGCAAGTAGAAAGTTTAGCCAATGGCAGTCAGGATTTGCATCATGTTGAGCCACGTCCAAGTTTTGTAACAAAACTCAGTCAAGCTGATATGGTTGTTCGCATTGGGATGGACCTTGATTTATGGATGGATTCACTGCTGAACTCATCACGTAATACAAAGGTTTGTGAAGGTGGAATTGGATATGTAAATGCTTCTGATAATATAAATCCTTTGGAAGTTCCCAATGGAAAGGTGGACGGTTCAAAAGGAGACATTCATATCTATGGCAACCCGCATTATTGGCTTGATCCAGAAAACGGCAAAATTATTGCAGCCAATATATTAGCTGGATTGAAAAGGGTAGACGCAAAAGGTGCAGATATTTATAAAAATAATTATGATACTTTTATAAAGCGCATCAATGAAAAAATGGTTGTATGGAAAAAGCAGATGGCTCCACTTAATGGCTCAAAAGTTGTGACCTATCACTCTACATGGAGTTATTTTAACAAGCGATTCGGATTAAGTTTGGCTGGAATGATGGAGAATAAACCAGGTATTCCACCTTCTGGTTCACATATCAATGATCTTATTACTACTATGAAAAATAATAAAGTAAAGATTGTTATGACAACGACTTATTACCCGAGTCGATTTACTGACCTTATTCATCGCGAAACGGGTGCCACTATATTAGTGTTGCCCAGCAGCGTCGGAGGAAGTAAAGAAGCTTCAAGTTATATTGCGTTATTTGATGCAACAATTTTGCAAATACTTGCTGTGAAGTAAATTAAAGGAGTATCGGTGCCTGGTACAAAATATCAGGCACCGAATACCATTATTATGAAATCAACATTAATCAGTTGCAAAAATGTTTCAATGGGATATGGTAAACGACCTATTTTAGCTGATGTGAAGTTAAATATTCAGCGCGGAGATGCCTTGGGTATTATTGGTCCGAATGGTGCTGGTAAAACAACTTTGCTTAAAACATTAATCGGAATTATACCTCCCATACATGGAAGATTATCCTTTCCAAATGGACGAGAGCAAGTTCGTTTCGGTTATGTTCCACAACGTCAAGTTGTCGATGAGACATATCCACTGACAGTTGCCGAAGTTGTTATCATGGGTCGTTATGGTTGTTTGCGTCCAGGACAGCGACCAGGTTGTGAAGACCATGAAGCCGTGATAATCGCATTAGACGAAGTGGGATTAACTCATCTTGCTAAACGTCCATATCGCGAATTATCTGGTGGACAAAAACAACGTATTCTCATTGCCCGCGCATTAGTCGGCAATCCAACGATATTGGTGTTAGATGAACCTACCACTGATATGGATCTTCGCAGTGAACGTTCAATTATAGAATTAATTTCACGTTTTCATTCCGAACAAGAACTAACAATTATCATCGTAAGTCATTTGCTGCACGTCGTGTTAAGTTTATCGTCGACAGTAGCATTCGTAAATCAGACAGTGACCGTAGTACCGATTACAGAGGCCAGATGTTCGGAATATTTGAGTACATTCTACGGAGTACCAGTGCGGGTTGCTAATCTTGACGGCACGTATATCGCCATCTGAAAGGAGAAGTTATGATAGAAGTCTTTCGTTCGTCATTTATGCAAATCGGCCTGGTCGCATCGGTCTTAATCGGCATCTCATGCGGATATATGTCCGTTTACGTCATATTAAAACGTCTGGTGTTTCTCGCTGTTGCGCTTGCCCAATTTGCTTCCGCAGCTGTAGCCATCTCTTTGTTTATTGGTGTTAATCCGATGTTGGCGGCTTTTGCGGGAGTGATGGTCGGCGCATTATTCTTTTCATGGCCGGCATTGGGACGCTACCTTCCGAAAGAAAACGCCATCGGCACAGCCTATGCACTGGCGTCGGCAGTCGGTGTTATATTGATAGCCAAGAATGCCCAGGGAGAAGATCATTTATTAAATTTACTGTACGGTAACATTTTAACTGTAGAGGTGAATGAACTCTGGATAATGGGAGCAATTATGTTGGTGGTGGGAAGTATCTTCTTGATTTTCGCTAAAGAGTTTCTCTTCACCAGCTTCGACCCTGAAATGGCGCAGACAGTGGGTGTTCGTACAAAACTTTGGGAAGTACTTTTTAATATCAGTCTCGGTTTAGTTATCGCCATGGCTATCCGCTTGGGAGGAATGATGTTAGTTTTCTCCCTTCTGGTACTGCCCGGATATGCAGCACTTCTCGCACGTTGCCGTGTGCAAAATGCTTTTCTCTGGGCTGTAATTATGGCAGTGGTTAGTGGTGTAGTCGGTCTTTATTTGTCTTTTATCTGGGATCTGCCAACTTCGTCTGTTACGATGGCTGTCCTTGGATTATGCGTAGTTTTATGTGCTGGGATCGGGGTAATTCGCAACCGTCTGGGCAGCCGCAATATGGCGATATGTCATGCGGTCGAATCACCTATGACTGTGTCACGGGTATTACAAAAAGAGGAAGCCTGAAATGCAAACAATTATTAATCGATGTTCCTGGAGTATATTAGTTGCCAGAAGTGTTGCGGTTTTAACCGATATTTTTAGGAGCATAAACTTATGATTTATTGTAGTGGAATTAAGAAACAGTTTTCCACTTTAGAACAAGACTTACATTGGGCTATTGATGAGATTTCAATTATCAAAGGTGAGCGTGTACTTATAAGTGGACCAAGTGGTTGTGGGAAAACGACTCTGCTAAATCTTCTTGCGGGATTATTACGTCCTGACGAAGGCACTATTACTATCGCAGGTGAACGTATTGATAGTATGAATCCATCTGATGTTGATATCTTTCGTGGTCATCATTTGGGTTTGATATTTCAATCTTTTCATTTATTATCCACCCTTACCGTGATGGATAATTTATTATTAGGTGCTCGATACGGTCGAAAATGGTCCATTTCTGAAGCGCATCTTCACGCAAATCGCTTATTGACTGAGGTAGGTTTGGCGCAACGCGCAAACTCTTATCCAAGGATGTTATCAATAGGCGAACAACAACGTGTGGCAATAGCACGTGCTATAATTAATGAACCAGCATTATTGTTAGCTGATGAACCCACTGCAAGCCTGGATAAAAAAAACGCATCTGCTGTTTTGGATTTATTGTTTCGTGTATGTGATACACATAACACTACACTTGTGATGGTTAGTCATAACGCCAGTATCGCTTCACGATTCACCCGTGTGGTGGATGCATCACAGTGGATGACACAGGAGGAAGCATACAATGACTGATCTTAAATTAATTCTATCATATTTACGTGCTCGTTTGCTGATGACATCTTTAACAGTGATATCAGTCGCGTTAGGGTTGGCACTTGCTACTATTGTACTTATCATATCTAATCAAACTCAGAAAACACTCAATACAGAAACTGCAAATTGGGATATTGTCGTAGGTGCAAAAGGCAGTCCGTTGCAAATTGTTTTAAATAGTCTTTACTATTTAGACGCACCTGCCGGAAATATCAACATTTCCGTATGGAAACGCTTGCAATCTGACCCGGTGGTTGAACGGGTGATTCCATTGACAATGGGTGACAATTATTTTGGTTCTCCAATTATTGGTACAGTGCCGGAATTTTTTGATGGCAGAAAATCTATACATTCCGGTGAAGAATTATTTGCTGAAGGTAAAAACTTCACGAAACCATTTGAAATTGTTGCTGGTGCCGAAGTGGCAGGAAATAATCATCTGAAAATCGGTCAAAAAATTGTCGGTGCGCATGGATGGACAAAAAGCGATGATTTTCATCACGATTTTCCATATACAGTTGTAGGTATATTATCACCCACCGGCACAAATATAGACAGAGCTGTATATACCGATTATCACAGTACATGGGTAGCGCACGCACACGGACATCACCATGATGATGACGAACACAAAGCAGGGGAAATAGAGAAAGAAACCGGACACCATGATGAACATAACGCAGTTGAAACTGCTCATGACGCAGGACATCATGAACATGAACATAACGCTGAAGTTACCTCATTACTGGTCCGCCTGCATCAGCCCGGTGCCCGATTTCGTCTGGTGCAGGATATAAATGCGAACCACATTGCACAGGCTGTCATTCCTGTAGATGAAATTGATAAAGTAGCCCGTACATTTATTGCTCCTTTGCAAGGCATCTTGTTATTAGTAGCCTACCTGGTGGTTTTTGTTTCTACCTTGACGATTCTCATTAGTTTATATTACTCAATTCATCAGCGTCGTCGCGATATAGCAGTAATTCGTTCTTTAGGCGCAACACGCGCTGATGTATTTCGTGTCATTGCTTTAGAGGCAGCGGTGCTGTCTGGGTTAGGGGTAATATTCGGATGGTTGTTGGGACATGGCCTTACCGCTATGGGGGCTTCAACGATTATGACGCATTTTGGCATCGCTTTGAATGCCTGGCATTTTGACTCAGTGGAAGGAATCGTTGCCTTGAGTGTATTGTTGTTAGGTATTTTCGCCGGTTTATTGCCGGCTATTATTGCATACCGTTTATCGGTAGCAGATATATTAATTCAGGAGTAAAATGAATGGCAATTGTTAATAAGCGACATAAAAAACGTATATTATTTATCTGTATATTATTCGCGCTTCTTATTTTTTGGGTAATGGCAGATAAAGATTTAAGGCAATTAGTTACCGGTCCAACTTTGCCAGGTTACGCAAAGTCGGCCCCTGCTGGTCAATTTACTGATATCGAATGGAAGATATTGCAGCAGGGACGTTGGAAATACGGGGAAAAACCTGTACTAATCCATCAGATTGTAAGCCTATCAGGTAAACCGGTGCATTTGAAAGGGTTTATGCTGCCATTTCATGAAGCCGGCCAGTCTTCACAATTTTTTATTGCAGAAAAACCGCGTGGATGTTATTTCTGCAATCCACCGGGTGAAGCAGAAGTGGTACAGGTGAATATAGCTGGAAATAAACAGTTAGATTTGACTGATTGGCCTGTCAGTGTATACGGCATACTGAAAGTTGCGGAAGGAAAAGCAGATGATAAAATACTGTATCTGATTGATGATGTAGTAATAATGGCAGAACGTTAATGCTATTTCAGACTTCGCCATTTAGTTATTGACGTATAATCAATTCACTGGTAAAGTTTAGTTGTAGGGGGAATTGAAAAATTAATTCTATTTCCTACAGAAATTTCATTGCGAAATTGTATCACTTAGATTTTAAGTTAGATATGGAAAGGGGATTCGTCAGTGATAAAAGATTTTGATTCGTTATTAAATACTATTGTACCGGCAGGGATTACATCAATTAAGGCTTGCGCGCCAAAGCATATTATGACAAATGCTGATTTGGAAAAATTGGTAGATACTTCAGACGAATGGATACGTTCAAGAAGCGGCATTGTTACCCGACACATCGCTGAACCAGAGATGGCATTATCAGATATGGTATTGCCGGCTGCCCAGGCAGCGTTGGAAGAGGCAAAACTCGATGCCGAAGACCTGGAATGTATTATTGTGGCATCAGTTACCGGCGACACCTTAATGCCTTCCACCGCTTGTTTGCTGCAAAATCTGCTGGGTGCTACCCATGCTGCCGCGTTTGATATTGCTGCTGCCTGCACAGGTTTCATTTATGGTTTAACTGTCGGCGCGTCACTTATCGGTTCAAGATTGTATAAAAATGTTCTGGTGGTCGGCGGTGACATTTTGTCGCGCATTACCGACTATACCGACCGCGGTACCTGTGTGTTATTGGGTGATGGCGGCGGAGCATGTGTATTGCAGCCTGTAGAACAGGGAAGCGGCATATTATCGTCATACCTTCGTGCTGATGGCGGTGGAGCAGATTTGCTTACCATACCGGCGGGTGGTTCACGCAAACCGGCATCCATTGAAACTATTGAAAATCGCGAACATTTTCTGCGAATGAATGGTGCAGAAGTTTATAAGTTTGCTGTCCGTTCTTTAGAAGAATCCGTTCGTGAAGTATTGTCACGTATTAACGCAGTTGTAGATGATATCGCGCTTATCATACCGCACCAGGCAAACATGCGCATCATCGACGCATCAGCAAAGCGATTGGGCATCCCCATCGAACGCTGGATGGTCAACCTGCAGGAATATGGCAACACCAGCGCAGGTTCTATTCCGCTGGCATTAAGCGAGGCCGTAGAACAAGGTCGTATAAATAAAGGCGACCTGGTAATCCTCGTCGGATTCGGCGGCGGATTAACCTGGGGCGCGATGGCATTGCGCTGGTAAAAGGTTTCAAAAAATAAATATCATTCATGTAGAGACGCAAGATTTTGCGTCTCTACGCGTTTATAATAAGAGCTGACGAAGATTATTTAATTTGTAGAAACTGTTGTTGTCCATCCCACATGGTTAACCATATAATTGATACCGAACAACCAGGCTGTAAATAGATGTATATATCAACTGAATGTAATGCATATGTAACAAAAATTGCACAATTTATGTTTATAATCGTTTTTGCCAACGTATAATAAATTAATATCCGGTTTATTTAAGGATAAGCAAATTGAAATTATTATTTTATTTTATTTTAATTATTGGGATTGTTATTTCTCTCTCAATATTAAGTAATGGTATCTGGCTACAGAAATCAGAGAATGAAGAAACTGTTCATCATCCAATACCCATTATAACGGAGAAAATGACTATTGGTCAGATGGCAGATGCTTATGGCGTAGATCCTAAAACTCTGAAAAAATCATTAAAATTGAAATCGCCTGCCGATCTGAATAAAACAGTAAAAGAACTGGGAATTAATATTAGTGAAGTGGAAAACACTCTACGCGCGGCGTCGGTAATAGCCAGTGAGGAATCATCTAAAAACTGGATAAAGATACCATTGAAGTTCGTTTTGTGGATAACCATGTTGGTTATAGTCTTCCGCATGATGCGTAATGGGAGAATAACTCCAAAATTACGAAAGGTTCTTCTTGTTACAGCAATTATTGTATTCGGTATTATTCTTGGTTCTGACCCAAGTCCAATGGGTACAGTAAAAGACGCCATCGTTTTGTGGGGTAAGGAACATGTTATCTTCCCTCCGCGATTAATAGCTCTAATTGTATTTACCCTTATGGTTATACTTGCCAATAAATTAATATGTTCATGGGGATGTCAATTCGGGGTTTTACAGGATTTTATATTCAGGTTAAATAGAAATACTGCTGATTCAGGAGCAAAAACAAAGCAATGGAAATTACCGTTTGTATTTACTAACAGTGTGCGAATTATTTTTCTTATAGCAATAACATTTTATGCTATCGCAATGGCTACTGATATAGTATCACCCATTGATCCATTTGGTATTTTTAATCCCGCAAAATTAAGCATTACCGGAATTATTTTCATCAGTGTTTTATTGATTTCCAGCCTATTTATTTATCGTCCCTGGTGCCATCTATTTTGTCCGTTTGGATTATGGGGTTGGATATTTGAGAAATTAAGTGTATATAAAATAAAAGTGAATTATGATACATGCATCGCCTGTGAAGCATGCTCGAGAGCTTGTCCGTCCACTGTAATGGATGCAATACTAAAGCAGGATAAAGTAATTCCTGACTGTTTTTCATGTGGTACATGCCAAAACATTTGCCCAACAAAATCAATAACCTATGAAAAAGGGTGCAGGATGAAACCACCTGCAGAAAAATTTAAAAAGTAATTTAAATATTATATGGATTAATTTAAGGCGCGATGGCAATGAAATGAAAAATATTATGCCTGTAGACGCAAGATTTTACGTCTCTACGCGTTTATTATAAATATTGCAGGAAATGCCGCTTCATTTATCGAAAGATATATACTCAACTAAAATTTTCCCGAGGTAATTTTGATGTCTTTTAATATGTCGGAACATCCGCATCAGCGTTTTAACCCGCTTACTGGCGAATGGCTGTTGGTGTCGCCACATCGCGGCAAGCGTCCCTGGCAGGGAGCGGTAGAGGATGCCATCGCCGACAATCGTCCGCAATATGACCCCAAATGTTACCTTTGCCCTGGCAATACCCGCGCTGAGGGTGTCAGCAATCCGAAATATGCCAGTACTTTTGTATTTGATAATGACTTCAGCGCATTGCTACCAGATACCCCGGATGGCGGGATGAACGTCAATAACCTGTTAAAAGCCAAGGCGGATCGTGGCAAGTGTCGGGTGATTTGTTTCTCGCCGCGCCACGACCTGACGCTGCCCCGTATGAATATTGAAGACATTGCTGGCGTAATTAATATATGGGTAGACCAGTATGTCGAACTTGGCGCATGCGATTATATTAACTACGTACAGATATTCGAGAATAAAGGCGCAATGATGGGTTGCAGCAACCCGCATCCGCATGGACAGATATGGGCCAGCGAAAATATTCCCGGTGAACCTGCCAAGGAACTGACGAATCAGGTCAAATACCTGGCGGAAAACAAATCTTGTCTACTGTGCGATTACCTGAAAATAGAAGTTGAAGCGAAGGAAAGAATCGTTGTTGAAAATGATGATTTCATGGTACTGGTTCCTTTCTGGGCGACATGGCCGTTCGAAACGATGTTGTTGCCGCGACGCCACATGAAATCACTGGCAGAATTAACAGAAAAAGAAAAAGCCTCACTTGCCGATATTCTGAAGAAAATAACCTGCAAATACGACAATCTGTTCAAATGTTCCTTCCCATATTCCATGGGCTGGCACCAGGCTCCCACCGATGGCGGCAATCACGATGAATGGCACCTGCATGCGCATTTTTACCCGCCGTTATTGCGCAGCGCCAGCGTGAAAAAGTTCATGGTCGGTTTTGAAATGCTGGGTAACCCGCAACGCGACATCACCGCCGAATCAGCGGCGAAAAGCCTGCGAGAACAGTCTGAAGTGCATTATCTGGAAGGGTAAATATTTTTACTTTCGGGTACAGGCACGAATACTGTATTTGCTGGTGATTGAAAATATGCTGGTAATTGCAGTATTCAAGCCAGTCCCCTTGTTAAACCGAACTTTTTTATTATCTGCTTACCTAATTTTGAAGGTTTATTATAATTTTAGTATTCGGTCTTATAAAAAAGAATGGCAGCAATAGGGGACTGACTCGAATCCCATGATACATAAAAACTAACATTTACTATGTAACCGGGATTCGTGTCTGTACCCGGTAAGTTTACCCGCGCAATTTACCTAATCTCTCTATCGCAATCTTTTTCACATCAGGATCTTTTTCTATTTCAGCAACTTTTATCAGTACTGAGATGTCAGTAAGTCTTCTCACCGCTACTATGCGGATGTTTTTGTTTTTATCTTCTATCGCCACTTTCCCCAAAGATGCCTGGTCGGTAATCTTTAGAACAGCAACCATTCGCAGGCTATCTTCTTTTTCCATAAATGCCACACGAGCCAGCGCGGATTGGTCGGTTAATTTTTCTATTGCTGTTCTGCGGATATCTTTATTTTTATCTTCAATTGCTACCTTTGCCAGTGCCGCTTGATCAGTTAATTTCAACACGGCATCCATTCTAAGATTATCGTCTTTTTCCAGATTGGCAACATTAGCCAAAGCGGCCTGGTCTGTTAACATTGCGATAGCAATTTTGCGTAAATCCTTCTCTGAATCTTCTATGCTAACCTTTGCCAGTGCGGATTGGTCGGTTAACTTTAAAACCGCAATCTTTCGAAGATTAACATCTTTTTCTATGATGGCGACCTTTGCCAGTGTTGCCTGGTCTGTCAGCATTTCAATTGCATATTTGCGGATTTCTTTATCTTTGTCATCAATTGCTACCCTTGCCAGCACTGATTGGTCGGTTATCTTTTTTATTACAATAAAACGTAATCGGCTGTCCTTAACATTCAATGCCATGGCGAATAATTGTAGATTGGAACAGTTGTTAATTTTTAAAAATTCAGACAATGCATCAATAACAGCTTTATCAGTTATAATCGCTGGAATAAAGTTTACATCCGCAGATTTTACTGCCGGGAAATCAGTTTTGCCTAAATTATAAGTGATAAATTTGGTGATTCTCTCTGCGCTATACCACTGGATGTTGGCATTGATAGACTCACCTTCAATAATTTTATTTCGCTCACCAGCATTTAGAATATATGCAGGCGATTTAATACGAATAATTTTGTAATCAATCTTCAGATTTTGCAGTTCCATTCCAGTTGCCGCTTCGATAACAGCCTGGCGAAAATCAGCTAATTCTTTTCGTTCAGCAGCATATGCAACCATTGTCATCACAGCGATAGTGATAGTAATGATAGTAAGTTGAATAATTTGACGCATATTATGCTCTCCTATATTTGAACAGCGTTATTAAAACAGATAATATTCCTACAGTATGTATTGTGTCAATAGGAGAAGGTTTTAAGTTTTCGGTGTTCGGTGTTCAGTGTTCAGTGTTCAGTGTTCAGTTTTAGTTACTTTTTAAAATTAAAGACCCAGTAAAATGAGAAGTTACCGTTTGGAAAGGGGTGAAGCCCGGCGGATTTTTGACAATTTTTCATTATTACCACTTGCCTAATTAAAAAGATGGCAATCCTTGCGGATTGCCATCTTTACTTTTCTTTGCGTCACCGAGACGGTGGCGTCACTTTTTCACTTTTCACTTTTTGTTATTCTACCAATGTCCAGCGTACGCTGCAGCCTGGTGAGCGTTCCCAATATGGGTGCAAGCTTAATCCATTGGCTTTGCAGACGGCTTTATCTGTACCATATTCAATCCCCGGTCCTTTACTGTTACCGATTTTGAATACGAAACCGAAGTTTGTGCCTGCTTTCAATTTTAGATCTGCTAATTCTTCTTTTGATATAGCTGCTTCATAGATATAGTTATTGCCTTCTCTTAAAACAACGCTTTTGCCGGCAGTGACTGCGCCGGTGGTAATTTTTCCGCGTACTTGTCGTGGGAAGTCATGGATGCGTGGCACATCAGGAGCCAGTTGCCGCCAAATCTCGCTTTTACCATCATCACATGCGTACAGGCTGTATTCATAGTCGGTATCTGGTACGACATGGAAACCATAAGGTACTTTATCAGTGGTTGGGGCAAGGTCATGCCAACCGTCAGTAACGTCTAACCCAAATTGCAGACGGTCGCGACGGAATGGAATGCCGGCTTCCGGACTGCGGGTATAAACATAAGGAACTTCACCGAAACTGCGGGTGGGGTCTTTAGTTTTCTTTCGGAAGTCTTCAATAAATTCCTTGTAAGGTGACTTTTCATCATCAGCCTTGGTATGGAAATATGAATTTTCGTCACGTGCGCCAAATCTAATCGCAGATGGTTCCGGTGTAGGGTCATTCACCCGTGCTGCAATATATAGGTTATTATCATCCCATGCCATCTTCACTTCACAATATGTTCCATCTGGCTGTTTGGCCGCTTGTACTAACCATGGGCGACGAATCAGTTCGGTTGGATCCATCTTTTCTGCACCGGCGATTTGCATTATGCCCGGTACATCTTTCCAATCGTCAAGGTTGCCATCGATAATCTTTGTCCCTTTGATAGCGACAGCAGCATTCATGATTTCAGAATATTCCGCATTACCGGCATCACTGGTGACATTAAATTTAAACAGATAGCCATTCGAATCAAGCGGGGTTGCTTTTGTAACCGGGAATGTGAATATCTTCGTTTCACCGGCTTCCAGCACTATTGGCTGTTCTGTCATTGCCAGTTGAATTTCTGCCGGCGTGGTGATTGCCAGCTTGCCAGCAATCTTTCGGTTGTAGCAGTTATGAATGGCAACGTCAAAATTAACATCTTTTGCTGTCAAAGGTTTGGTGAAGTCGCGCGGGAGAATTTCCACCGGCTTTTTACCGTTAATAACGATGGTCTGTAATCGTTTTGCCGCTTCAATCGGTCCTTTTTTACAGGTGATATATGTAGGTGACAGGTTCATTGGCAGCGTGACAGATTTATCTTTGGTATAAATTGGGTTGCCTGCCAGATCATAGAACTGCAGCAATCCATCGGAATTATTAATAGTCATGGTGCCGCCGGGTACGCCGTCTACCTGTGCCCATAAACGTTCTTTGGCGGAGTTTCCGCCGATAGACATCAACTGTCCGAACATCACCATTAATGCGTCTTTATCATCATCCTTGCCAAATTGGAATACCCAGGGAAGATGTTTATGAAATACAATTTTTTCAAATTTCTTGCCGGTTACAAAATAGTTGAAAGCGGCGGTGGCGGTGACAACTGGTGCAGGAATCAGGTTGTTGTCACGGTTTCCCAAGGTTTTCGCTTCCGGCCCGACGGGCAATTCGTCAAATAGCACCCGCGGATGCCAGGGGGCTATTCGCTCCTGACCAGATGCCATGAATTGTGCCACACCCTGCGGCAATAAATATTCGCTGTTAACGAACCATGTTTCCGTCTCCATCGATATCTTCCCCTTGGATTTGGCAACCATCGGGCCGTAACACATCGCCGGCGGCACATAATGGTCAGTGAATATATCGACATATTGATCAAATTCGTTGGAACCGTCCGAATATAGTTTGTCCTCGGTATTCATAATAGATGATGCCGCCAATATCTTAATACGAGGGTCAACGGTACGTGCTGCTGTGGCAATATGTTTCTGAATCTTGCGGTACTCTACACAATCGCGTGCCCAGCCGGAAATTCCACCGCCTTCCCATGGTTCATTATAATTTTCCAATCCCCACAGTGCGCCATTGCCGTCTCTCCAGTAGCGGTAGCAAAATGCCTGTATCCAGTTTTCATAACGCTGGTAATATTTTGGGTCACAAAGCCAGTCGCCGCTGCCCCAATATCCGCCACTGGTTGGTGTCCAGCCACTTGCCGGGGTTGGCTCAAAAAATGGACGCGGCCATTGCGGGTGTCCACCCAGGGTAACCATGATTTTCTGTCCATTTTCCTCTGCCGCTTTAAATAATGTATCGTAGTTATTCCACGACCATTTATAATTTTGGTCTTCGCTCCAGCTTAATTCAGAACGCCAACCGCGTATACCCATACGAAAATACATTTTTGCACGTTTCTTGAAATCGCCGTTCATGAATTGACCTTCGCCAAATACCGGTACATTGTCTACAGTGCCATATTCGCGCGGTTTTGGTATACGCGCCATGGTTGCCAGGAATTGGCGGGTTTCGCCGCGAACCAACACAATCGCATAAGTGCCAAAACGTGCAGGGAGCGGGAAGTTAGTTACAGTATATGCTACTTGTGCATTAGCCACTTCCTTAGCTTTTTCAGAGGTTCCAAAATCAATAGTCAATGGAACCAGTATCGGTTTGCCGGCCAGTGCAACCATCGGAGCGTTTCCAGCAGTGTCGCTATAGCCAGACTTGGAGATATCTTCCGGGTCGCGAGTGGTAATCTCCTGAATCTCGATTGAATAGTCTTTAACTAAACCACTGTCATTACCTTTTGTAAAGATGAGATTTATATCAACCACCTCACCCGGCGTAAATAATTGCCCGGGTGCATTTGACCCAACGAATCTGTTAATTGCGTTAGGTGGAGAGCACTTAAGCCGTTCATAATTTTCCTTAATCATCACAGACTGGTCCGCCAGTGCGATGGTGGAAAGAAGCGAAGCCAGCACACATGCCAGCAACAGGAAAATACGTTTCATAAACTCCTCCAGGTGGTTTATTTTGGTTACGTAACCATAGTCGGTTTCATTAATTCTACAATCCCATATAATGACTGTCAACATATTTAGCGATTTATTTGCATTTATTATTGATTTAATATTGAAATATCACCGTGCTGCCAAATACAACATCCGTGTCAGTATAATAAACAACCCGGTGGATAGCAGCCAGCATTTGCCAGCCAATATTTTTTCTTCCCTGGGGAATAGTAAGTCGAAACGCAGCAAAATCATCTTTGCCACTGATGGCACTGGGTTATCGCCGGTGAATATGGATGATAAGCGGGCAACAATAAAAACAATTGTCAGTATGAATCCGTAAAATGGTTCCGCCATCCATGTGATTATAACGGCATTAATTGGTACAAAATAAGCGAGGATGATGAGATATGGAATGAAAAGCTCTTTCCAAATAGATTTTTCCGGGTATTTGGTGCAATGCGGTTTAATTAAGAATGGAATGGTAACCATCCACGAAAATATTGCGACTAACAATAGAATAAATGCAACGTTAGATCTATTCGTCATGTCTTTTGCAAATTGATGCTGCCATGTAGATTGCTTATTTGATATAGCGACGATAATATTCTGGTCGGGTTCTATCATGAAATATGTCATATGACTAATTGTATGATCACCGGACGTGAAATGAGCAGTTATTGCGGTGTCATTGATTGTCGGACCATTCTTGAAATAATTGTTGGCAATTTTCCTGATAGTTTTATAATCAACAAATTTACTTATTAGTGGAGTGAAAACCGACATCATCATTTTGTCATTTTGAATTATATAAATGTCCGTCAATATCGGTCTTTGTGTTAGTTTGCTTTTCCATAGAGGATACTCGTATCTATTGTCTGGTAAGTTGTGGTGAGAAAATGTGAACACAACTCCTCTTCCCATTCTTTCTTTATTTGCAACACCAGTTAAAGTAATTTTTGCATAATATGGTGTTATACGATAATTAACTACATCATCTTGCGGGATTACATTATTTAAATCGCCAGTTACAATTTCTTCTAATGTTGCCTTAATTGATGCCGTTTTTTCATTCTGATAAGGATTAATGAACTCTTCTTCATCTTTCAACCAGAATTGCCTATTGGTCATAATTGGTATCGATAATGGTAAGGTCCACGCGTTTTGCAATATTTTTGAAAAGTTTCTATTAGTTATATCATTTTGTACATCAATTTGTTTATCAACATCCTCAATATAATCAGCATAAAATCCCATGGAGCTTGATTCGGCTATTTTGAAATTTTCCGGTTTATACATTAACGGCAAAATATAGGTGACTTTCTTTCCGGCAGGGATGCCGGTGAAGTTGACGTATACCGCCACATCGGCGCGGTCTTTGCTTAGTTTTATCACTGCCAGATGATGGGTTTGCTGTATTTTTAGTTTTGCATCGTTGTTGATAATAATAGCATTGGCAAAAGTTGTTATTGAAAGTATGACAGATATTACAAATAGCCTCATGAATAATCCCATTTATTGATTTCACCTTATTTGCGGCAGATTTAAATGGGGCAGGTTTAGAACCTGCCCCAACAGTATCAATATGTTCGCGCCTGAATTATAACATCTTTTGGCGCGCATTCCTGCTCTTCGAATATTATCAGCCGGTTGTTTTCTTTAAGGTAACACTTCGGGATGTGGTAATAGCGCTGAGTTGGCTCGTTTTCCGGTCCAAGGTAGATGCCTTCCAATTCGCGGTCCAGCCAGGTGCCGTCGGGGCCATAGCCATCGCCGATTATCAGCCAATGACGGCCAAGGGCATGACCATTTATAATCAGTTTGCCTTTGCCCATACCGGTCATATCAATGCGGAAATCCGCGTCTGATACCAGTACTTCCGGCGACAAATCGAAAGTCGCCAGATACCAGGTACATGGCTGCGTAGTATCATTCACTGGCGACCAGTCGGTAACGCAAACCTTTTCACCTTGCAGGAATGGCCGCATCTCCCAACCGGAGATCACTCTGCCATTTACTGATACCGGTTGCCATATCCCTTTTTTCTCGGTATTCATCGGCCCGGCTATTTGCCAGTCGCCTTTTATCAATCCCAATGCGCAGGCGAGGACATCCATTCGATGAGTTCCCGCTGTTGAATCAAAGGTGAACTCATGGCGGAAACCGTCATGCATCAGTGTTTCCAGATCATTCGCCACCGGTCCGCTACCGCCAGGCATGGTGGAACCGCGGTTCTCGATAAATGGAGGTTGCGAAGAGGCAGCCAGTTTACCGTCGATATAGATATAAAACTGGTCGCCGCCATAAGGAATCAGTAAATTAACAGGTCCATCGGCATCCAGCGTAATATTAGCGCTGTACCAGCAATAATCGCTGTCATCGTGGGTCAGCGATAACTGTTCAACCGGCTGTTCCGCAGTTATGGCATCCGCACGGTTCTGCGGGAATGCTTCCGGGTGACACTGCCAGTTTTGCAATGGTTCAAGCACTGACCATGCCGGTGAAGAATAGTTGTCTTTCACAGTCAGGTAGTCGCATTCCACATCAAATGTCACTTTACTGTCAACGGTTAAAATATAGCTTTTTCCATGTATGCGCAAGGTTAAATTTTTGCCGTTAAGCTGCCATATTATATCTTCACTGCCGTTGTCATTTTTTACGGTGCTGCACTCGCCAGCCAGAATTATCTGCTGGTTGCCGGCAAGGATATGGTGCAGTCGTGAAAGGTATGCACCTTTCAACGATATGCGGCCGAACTCGTCTATCGGGGCATCAAAACCGTAGTCGGTGGTTTGCAGGTACATGCTGTCGCGGCCAAAGTTTGTGCCGCCGTGCCACATGTAGTAATTCCACCCTGACCCGCCGCGGGCAATGAAGCGCAGCAAATGTCGTGCCATATTGCGCGGGTCGCGGTAATGGCGTTGGAAACCCCAGGTGTCATACCATGCCGGCCAGAACTCGGTCCATGTTATCGGCATTTCCGGGTGTTCATGACGGAACTCAGCCAGTCGCTGGTCGGAGATCGAGAAACCGTTCACGGTATCTACCGCCGTCTCAGTACCGCCTTCGCACATGATAATCGGCACATCCATCCCCAGTTTAACCGCCAAATCCGCCATCCAGGCCAGGTATCGTTGGCCATCCTCGCCGTACCGTTTGGCGACATTGGCGTATTCATTCTCCACCTGCACCAATATTACCGACCCGCCATTGGTGGCAAGGTGCGGACGAATAACCGCTGTCAATTTCTCGAAATATTTCTCCACCCGGTCCAGATATGGCTGGTTATAGGTGCGAATAGTGATGCCCGGCTCATCTATCAGATAAGGGGGATAACCGCCAAAGTTCCACTCAGCGCAACAGTAAGGGCCGGCGCGCAATATAACGTGCAACTCGCGTTCCTCGCATAATTGCAGAAAATATCCCAAATCCCGATCGCCGGTAAAATCATACACGTCCCGTTTCGGCTCATGAAAGTTCCAGAAGATATATGACGCGATACAGTTAACCCCGCAGGCCACGCTGCGATCCAGCAAAGCCGGCCATAACTCTCGTGGTGACCGTGCGTAATGCATCTCGCCGCTTATCAGCATAACCCGCTTATCATCAACAATAAACGACCGCGAATCATATCGAACATTTTTATTTGCCATTTATAACCTGCTTTTTAACTAAATTCTCTGTAAAGAATAGTATTTGTATGGCGATGGTTGTGTCAATAGGTGGATTAAGAAGGGGAATAGGCGTTAGGTGGTAAGTACCCAAATCCGTGCAAAAAAAGTCAGGATTTTATTGTAACTTTATAGTGTCGCTACTCTGTAGCTTTAATTTTAATACTTGTTAGACTGCTATTAATATATCGCCGCGCTGCGGCTGGTTTTAATTCATAAATATAATTTTCATTATATTTAGCCACAGAGTGGCGATATCTTAATAGTAATTGATTATCAAAATTATTTTAA
>JBIJDE010000150.1:0-10015 GCA_044344305.1 Armatimonadota bacterium | reverse complement strand
GAAATTTCTGAAAGAAACAAGATTGAAGAAAAATTGAAAATTTCTGAAGAATTACATAGGACGATTATATCTGTTTCTCCCGATGGTATTATTATTACCGATAATAATAATACCATCATAAAAGCATCACCTTCAGCAGTCAATCTATTTAATTATCAAACAGAGGAAGAATTAATAGGAATAAATATTACCGAGTTATTGTGTAAAAGAGATAAAAGCACTGAAAATCCATATGATGCATATTTTGTCTACGAAAAAGAAGAACTTGATATCAATAGAAACAATGGAAGTATAGTCATAGTCGAAGCTAACAAAGGTAAATTAACAGATTTAGACGGAAATGGTATAGGGTTTGTTATAAATCTTCGCGATATTACCTCGCGCAAAATACTTGAAGATGAATTAAAATTCTTAAGCTATAATGATAAATTAACAGGTTTATATAATAGAAGATACTTTGAGTCAGAATTAAATCGTCTATCAAAAAGTAGAAACTACCCAATATCAATTGTCGCTGCTGATGCTGATGGATTAAAATCTATTAATGATAACCTTGGACATTCTGCTGGTGATGTTATGTTAATATCAATTTCTGATATATTAAAAAGCTCATTTAGACCAGAAGATATTATATCTCGTACCGGTGGTGATGAATTTAACATTCTTTTACCTGGAATAAATCATGAAACTACTGTTCAAATTGTTAATAGATTACGTAATAACATACAATTATTCAATGATACTGATCCAGAAATAAAAGTAAGTTTATCTATTGGATTTGCAACTGCCAATGAAAAAGATTCTTTAGATAAAACATTATTGGATGCAGATACATTAATGTATGAGGATAAGATTACTCGCAAAGCAAATCGGAGATAACATGAAATTTGTCATAATAATTAGTTTGATATTTATACCTTTATTATCATTTTCACAAGGAATTGATCTTACGAGTGAATATATAAAAAATATATCAAAATTAAAAGGAGAGCCTAAAGCTCAAGCAATCATAGATTTAGGGAAATTATCAGATCCGCGTTCAATAAATCAACTTTCAGCATATGCAAAAGATCCAACTGATTCATCCATTAGAGTAGCGGCAGTAACAGCAACCCAGTGGGTACGGACATACAATGCTTATCTTGTAACATTAGATGCATTAAATGACCCGACAGATGATGTAAAAATTGCCGCGCTTCAGTCATTAAATATCATTACTAATGAATTACACGGTTGGATATATCCTGGTAATGAAGCTACTGAATCTGTTGTCAAATTATATAATTCTTCAAAAAATGATACTATTAAAGAGGCAGCATTTTTATACCTTGTCACAAAAAATAATCATCAAGTAAATAACATTATCATCAATGCTATAGATGATAAAAATCAAAAAATACGAATCATTTCGTTATCTTCACCATTATTACAGAGAAATACCGCAAAGATGATGACGTTAATTTCAGATTCCAATAATGATATTAAAGCGTCTTTAGCCAATATTGCTGGTAATATGAAATCACCTCAAGGATTTGATATTTTAAAGGAATTAGTACAAGATAAAAACCCTCAGGTGAAAACAGCAGCAATACAATCATTAATTAATTACAAAAATGAAGACGCTAAAAAAATAGTTTTACAATTGCAGGATAATAATGATGTAGTTATCTCATCTCAAGCAATTTTAACTGCTGCTGTTGCAGGATATGCAGATTATGCTAAATTGCAGGATAGATTCAATCATGAAAAACAATTAATTATTAAAATGGCAATTATCAATGCTATGCGATATGCAGATGATGAAACTGCATCAAGATTTTTACTTAATGAATTAATATCAGCAAAAACTGTTTTCTCAGAAAACTTTTCGTCAGCAGTTCAAATTATCACCGGAATACTAATTGCCAAATGCAAAAATATACCTTCTAAATATACTGATTACTACTTTGAAAAACCACCTACTACTAAATTAAATCCTGAAATATTAAATCCAGAAGTAACACCTCTCTATAACTCAAAAGAAATAGAAATCAGGGTTGCAGTTGCTATTTTACTTGGTAATTTCAATAACTCAAACTCGATAACTACTCTTCAAAAATTATCAAAAGATGATGATATCTCAGTTAGAATTTCGGCAATTAATTCTCTCGTTTTAATTAATACTTCTGAATCAAAATCATTATTATTCTCTTTGTTAACCGATAGAGTTCCTGCTGTAAAAATTGCCGTTATTCGAGGGTTAGCAAAATGCAGATATAAGTTGGCAAATGAAAAATTGATACAGCTAATTAAAGATGATAATACCCCAATTGCAATTGAAGCAGTTACAGCATTAGGTGTCATTAATGCGAAAACAACTTCTATAACAGGTGATTTATTGAATAGCTACAAAAAAGCTCCTATGCCAGTTCAGTCAGCAATAATATATGCTTTAGGCAACACAGAAGACACCAGAATATCTCCTTATTTGCATGAGTTTATTTTAGACGCCCCTCGTGAAATAATGATGGCAGTAATTATTGCAAGTGGTAAAATTCATGATGAATGGATAATATCTAAAATTGCTGACATTATGAATGCTTCTTATCAGTATGATATTGGGATGAAAATAGCAGCTGCAGAAGCATTATCTAATTTTGAAGGTAAAGAATCATTACAATTATTAAACTATTTCATTTACAACACTATTCCTGTCGTTCGCAATGCTGCAATATGGTCATTATCAAAAAAAGACAACAATGATGCCAAATCAATATTGGCAAGTCTTATATTAAACACAAAAACCGATTATGCAGACCGGGCAACAGCAATAGCTTCATTAAATGCTGATAAAGATGAAAAAGCTATTAAAATATGTAAAGATATAATGAAATATGAAATAAATCCTCAAGTTAAACTATCTGCATTAACTTCATTGGTTAATAATAAAGAAACAACAATACAAATAATTAATGATTGGGCGAATACGACAAATAATTCTGAATTATTATATATCTTAAATGAATTGAAAAATAAAGTTAATTAAAAATATCGATATTTCATTAAGGATATAATTCAATATTTACACAATTTCATTGGGATGTCGTCTAATTAATTCATCAATTGCATATTCTCTACCAGTTTTCTTTAAATAATCTATGTATTGTTTCAAATTCCCACGAGCATGTAAAGGACCACCTTCTCGCATAACTGTATTCATAGGGTCCTCAGCATAATTCATTGATGCCATTGCTTCATCATGCCATTTCAATAATTTAGATGCTGCTTCTGAGCAGATATCAGGTCTTTCAGAGGCTAAATCAAATTCTTCATGGGGGTCATTTTCAACATCAAAAAGCATTTCGTTCGGAAACAGGTGATAACCATCATGATAAGTACGAATATAATGCCAGTTGTCGAATCTTACTCCGCGCTGACAAACATGTGCACATTGGCTTACCACCAGATAATCACGTCCACAATCCTCACCTTTAAACGCATCCTTGTATGATTTACCATCCCACTCGGGTTGGATTGGAATATTTAACAATTCAGCTAAGGTCGGTAATAAATCGAGATTATAATGCAAACCTTTATCTACATGACCTTTTATTGAATCCGGCCATTTTATTATCATTGGAATTCTGGTTGTAATACGGTCAGCAGTGGCATGTTCAGCATATATACCAAGTTCACCCATATTTTCACCGTGATCAGATGAAACGATTATTATCAAATCCTCTAAAACACCGGCTTTATTTAGAGCATTGAACAATTCACCTATATGATCATCCATATATTTAATACCACAGTCATATCCATCTATAAATCTTTTCCAATCATTAATATCATGCAATTCACCCGGTTGGCGTGGATACTTTGGGTTTTCAACATTATCAAACATGCTAATTTCGCGTATTTTATGCGGCCCAACCATTTTACGATGTTTATCTAATGTTTCTTGAGTCATCCATGATGGTGGTGGGTCATTTTCAAAAGGATTTCCAAAATCTGCCGGTGCGCGATAAGGCGTATGTGGGTCCCAATAATTTATATGCAAGAACCAGTCATCTTTTTCTGCGTTTCTTGCAATCCAGTCTAATGCAACAGGAGATACTTCTTCTGCAGATTCCATTCCACCTGAACCTGTATTATAAACCTCATTATATCCATAATTAAACCAATAAGAACTATGCCTTTCTGAAAATGGTGAAATCGAAACTGTACGTAAACCAGCGTGACGAAAAATATTCGCAAATGATTCTTTATCAAGACGATCACGAAAACCTCGTTTTGCCCCATCTAATTTCATATCTGCTGCGGTCCCACCATGGCCGACTGCGCCATTATGAATTCCGAAACGTCCAGATGTTAAAGCTGCGCGGGCAGGTAAACAAGGAGCATCAGAGCAATGATAATTTTCAAATATTACTCCATCCCGCGCTATGGAATCGATATTTGGCGAAGTATTTCTATGATAACCATAACAACCTAAATGATCAGGACGTAAGGTATCTAAATCTAAAAATAAAATCCGCATATTATCTCCTTGAAAACAAAGGGCAACTATAATAATTTTTACAATTTATTCAAAATTGGCTATTGATTTACCAGCTTTTTCCTTAATGGCTGCAGTAACTTTTACAGTCATATCTTCTGATCCCTTCTTATTCATTAAAGCAAACATATTTTTTTTATACGCTTCAACACCGGGTTGATCAAATGGATTGACGCGCAATAGATATCCACTAATCCCACAAGCTTTTTCAAAGAAATATAAGAGTGCCCCAAATGGCAATTCAGATAACTCAGATAGTATAAACGTCATGCTTGGAACTCCACCATCACGATGTGCTAAAGCTGTCCCTTGATAGGCCCTTTTATTAACTTCATTAATATCTAAGCCAGCAAGATAGTTTAATTCATCTAAATCAACTTCAATTTTAGGAATTATTACTGAAGGCATTCCACCATCAATAGTGATGAAAGTTTCAAAAATATTTCTGCGACCATCTTGAATCATTTGCCCCATTGAATGAAGGTCGGTAGTAAATTCTACGCTGGCAGGGAAAATACCCATTCCATCTTTGCCTTCAGATTCGCCATATAACTGTTTCCACCACTCTGAAAGAAACCGTAATCGTGGCTCAAATGTAGCCATAATTTCGATAGATTTCCCTTGTCCGTAAAGATGATTACGCAAAGCTGCATATAAATATGCAGGATTTTTTTCTATTGATGTTTCCCTGGCTCAATATTCAGCACAATTAATGGCACCTTTAACAAATTTATCTACATCAATACCAGCAAACGCTATCGGTAATATTCCTACTGCTGTAAATACTGAATATCTTCCTCCGACTTCTTTTGGAATCGGGAATGTAACATAACCCTCGTTATCAGACATTTGACGTAACGCACCATCTTCAGGGTCAGTTGATGCTACAATTAATTTCTTTGCAGCTTCTATACCGACATTCTTTTCTAAAAGATTTTTTAATAATCGAAAAGCTATAGCTGGCTCAGTAGTTGTTCCAGATTTACTTACAACATTAATGCAAAATCTCTTATCTGATAAATAATTCAGTAAATTAGCTGTATAATCACCGGATAATGTCTGGCCTGCATAAATTACTTCAGGGGCACCTTTAGCTCCAAGAGCTTCGATTACTGTTCTTGCACCTAAATATGAGCCGCCAATACCTACTACAACCATAATGTCGGCAGATTTCTGCAATTTTTTAACGGTATCTTTAATCTCTTCCAGTTGATCTTCTGGCATAATAACAGATGGTTTCATCCAGGCAAGAAATTTATTACCTGCTCCAGTGCCATTATGCAATTGCTCGTGAGCAAGATTAATTGGCGCTTGCCACCATTCTAAATCTTCCAGTGTCACTTCAGGAGCGAGGTAAGAGTAATCTAATTTAATAGGAATATTTTCTGACATTTGTTCCTCCAACATATTTAACAAAACAATTTTATCAAAATTTATGCCTTCTGGACAAATCCCGCTTGACCGAAGATGAAATGCAAGGCATAATTTTCTCATAATAACCGAGGATGGACAAAATGCCATTTATAAAAAATCAAACTGTACAATTATTACGAATCTATTTGACCGACAAAATGATGATTGACGGTCATTCAGCTTCTGAATATTTACTTGAAGCAGCAAAAGAATTTAAAATTACTGGTGCTTCTGTTTTTCATGGTATATCAGGCTTTGGAACTCACATGGTGATTCACTCACAAACTCTTTTACATCTATCAGATAGTTTACCTGTAATTATTGAGATTATTGATACGGAAGAAAAAATAACAGGATTTATTAAAATAATTGAAAATAAAATCCAACATGGATTAATGACTACTGAAGAAGTAAAGATAGCATTTTACAAAAGTTGTGAGAAATAATGATTCAACCGACAAAAATTCGTATATTATTTGCAGCTGGTGGTACTGGTGGCCATATCTATCCATGTATTGCGCTGGCCCAAACAATTCGTGATAGCTATCCAAACTCTGAAATATTATTCATTGGTGGTGATCGCGCTGAAATTGAAAAGATTCCAGCCGCAGGTTTTAAATTAAAATCTATATCTGTTCATGGTGTTGTAAATAAACTATCCATAAAAACATTCCCAAAAAAAATCAAATCACTTTTTGAATTAATTAGCGGCATTCCTGTTTGGCAATCAATATCTGTTTTACGCGATTTCAAACCACATGTAGTGATAGGTGCCAGTGGATATGTGTGTGGTCCTGTATTATTAGCTGCAAAAATGTTAGGTATACCGGGATTGTTATTAGAACAAAATGAAGAAATTGGTGTAACCAGTAAAATTGTTGCTTCATTACATCTTATATCAACTGCAGTAGTGATTTCTGAAAAATCTGGTGATTTCTTTAAAAACAAAGGAATAACGACTATCAATGCCGGTAACCCGGTGCGTCCAGCAATTTTAAAAACTACCCGAGAAATGGGATATTCAGCTCTTAAATTGGATAATAATCGCAAAACATTATCTATAGTCGGTGGTAGCCTTGGTAGTTTAGCTATAAATAACGCATCAATTTATGCAATTCGTGAATTAGGTAAATACACCTGGTTTCGTGATGGATGGCAGGTTGTTCATATCACTGGTTCAGACCGTGGTGGTGGTTTAAGTCAAAGTGATGCTGATCATCTTGGAATAAAATATTTTCATTTTAAATATATTGACGCTATTGAGAATTTATTAGCAGTAAGCGACATGATGGTAACTCGAGCTGGTGGAACATTTTTAGCAGAAATTTCTGCATGTGGTATACCGATGATTATTATCCCCTGGTCAGGTGCTGCCGGAGATCACCAGTCAAAAAACTCCCAAATTTTCGCAGATAAAGGTGCAGCTATAATTATTCCAGATGACGACTTAAATGGCGAAAGTCTTCATTTACAATTATCAAACCTGTGTCAAAGTGAAAAATTGCTAATTAATATGGGTATTGAAAGCAGAAAATTAGGACGACCTGAATCTTCTCAAGAGTTAATGAAGATTATTATTAATTTGGCAATGAAAGGAAAGTAATATGAGCGGGCCTACCATTGAAGAATGGTTTATTCTAATATCTGCACAAATATCTCCACGTGCTGTAATGCGTTTATATGAAGCATTTGGAAACATTAGCAATGTATATTCTGCAACCAAACGTGAATGGGTCGAACGTGCGCAACTTACACCTTTGGCATGTGACAGATTATTAAAAGCAATAAATACCAATCAAGTTGAAAATATCAATCGAATGGCAAACATGGGAATCAAAATGATTCCTTTTATAGACAATGAATATCCTGCAGTTTTAAGAACAATTCCAGACCCACCAGTAGCACTTTTTGTTCTTGGAAATCTATCTAAAGATGACTGGAAATCTGTTGGCATAGTTGGTTCACGCAGGGCGTCTCCATATGGAAGGCATGTTGCTGCTGAATTAGCGTTTGGATTAGTTAAGAGAGGTTTTACAATTGTTTCCGGAATGGCATTAGGAGCTGATGCTGCTGCTCATGAAGGTGCCATTCAAGGAAATGGTAGGACTATTGCAGTGCTTGGGTGCGGAGTCGATATTATATATCCACCTGAAAATTTTCAACTTTATGAAAAAATTGCTGCTAATGGTGCCGTCATAAGCGAATATGTACCAGGAACATCACCACATAAAAGTCATTTCCCCCAACGTAATCGAATTATAAGTGGCCTATCATTGGGAACTGTTGTCGTGGAAGCCCCAGAGAAAAGTGGCGCGTTAATTACAGCATCCCATGCAATAGATCAAGGTAGGGAAGTTTTTGCAGTGCCTGGCAGTATCAACTCAATACAAAGTCGTGGAACTCATAACTTATTAAGAGATGGTGCAACACTGGTAGAATCCGCAGCACAAATTGCAGAAGAATTAGATTTTCGAGTACAACAACTTCAACCTAAAAACTCAACTGTTAAATCACAGGAAGGGCCAGATTGGAATAAGTTTGTGGATGACGTAGACAATACTATCCCAGAAAACATAAAAAGAGTAACAGAACGTCCTAAGCCAGAAAAAAAGGAAATCTTACCAATTGCTCCTGCAACTGCAAAAATAGAGTTAACTGGCGACGAAAAAATAGTAGCTGATACTTTATCAAACAATGCTATCCATGTAGATGAAATAATTATTAAATCTGGGTTACAAAGTTCAAAAGTTAACTCTACATTGATAATTTTAGAGTTAAAAGGTGTGATATTACGTCAACCAGGGAATCAATATTTACGAATCGGTTAAATTTATTCTGATTTGAGTAATTCTATTATATTTGAACTACTGATTTTTTTAACAGCAAAAATTATCGTAAAACATGATAGTAGATAAATTAATATAATTGCGATTGTGGAAATTAACATTGAAACTAATCTACCATTTGTTGATATAGCAGGAATAACAGTTACAAGTGCTGAAGTAATTCCAATAATTGCACCGACCATAGTAATCATTATAATAAAATGAAGAAAAATATTATTAATTTCTGTTTTACTTAATCCTAACGCATTTAAAATAGCAATTTCTCGACGCATTTCCCATGAAGTACGAAATATTATGGCCTGATGAGCAAAAATACCCAATAATAAACCAATAATACTTAAATTTACAAATATCTCTATATATCCATTTTGCACATTGTGGTAAGACTTCAATATTTCAGAAGATTTTCTAACAGTTGCACCTAATGGACCTAATCTTGCTCGAAGAAGTTGAATAACATCATCATTGTTATTAGGAATTGATACCATGTAAATCGATGGAATAGTAATACTGGGATACATTTGTTTAAAATCATTTTCAGAAATTAACACTTCACTGCCAAAAATTGAATCAAGCATAGGAGTTGCTGAATTGAAAGAATATACTCTTCCATCTTTTACAGGAATCTCCCCTTTCCCACTTATATATTTCAATGACCAGTACAATGTTTCTTCATCAGCCCAAATATGATTAGATTTCGTAGTAGAGAAATCATATTTTTCTTTTGATTTTTCAACAAATTCTTTAGTTATCCCAATAATCTTCACACCAGTAGGCTTATCGGCAGCAACACAACTTATATCATCACCTATATTATTAAACAAAGGAATAAAATCAACATTTTTCAAGATTTTCTCATCATCAGTACTAATCCCAGCGGATTCCCTACCTAAACGAGATGACAATGAAAATGTCGGCACGTCAGGAAAATCTATACGGCATGAATATCCAGTAGAAGATGACAAATCTTCTCTAAACTTATCGGTTTTTATAAAAGTTGCAGTAGACATTAATATAAAAACAGATGATGAAATCATAACAATGATTAATATAACTCTTTTTAAATTTGATTGTATTAATCTATTAACTACTTTTAATTGGTCAAACTTTTCATAATTGAATGTATAAAAATAATTTTTTGAAAATAATATTAATGATAACAATAAAAATATCGCAGCCAGAAATCTTCCCATAATATTGTTATATGCAATAATGAAAG